>NZ_JBNQTI010000022.1:0-71707 GCF_050325825.1 Kitasatospora sp. LaBMicrA B282 | reverse complement strand
CTCATGTAGTCCGGCCAACCCGTTTGACCAGCGACGAGCATCAACCTCGGATATGTCCCCACCCATGAACAGCCCAACGAGCGAACCCGACAACCGTCACGGTAAGCACCGTTGCAGTACTAGCGCTCGGGGTCGACCGGGTCCTGGGAACCAGTGTTCTTGATCGGTTCGCGCTGGAACAGGGTGCCATAACATTCAAGGACCAATCCGTCTTCGGTGACATAATCCCCCGAGGGACGGCGAGCGACGACGCCCTGATCAAAATGATCGACCGAGCCGTGCAAAGCGGTGGAAAGATCAGCTTCAATCTGGAAGGGATGCAGGACCTGCCAGGTGTCCTTGCCGGCAAGAACTACGGTGAGGGCTGGACCTCGATCGAACTAAGGTATGTATGTGGTAACCCTGCGGCACGGGCAGTCACTACGTTCTACAACGGCACTGGTGCCGCACCATGTTGAGCCCCGGAGGTTGGCCGATGACCGTGGAGATCTCTCCTGCGAACGAGCCGTCCAGCGGCCCTATGGTCCTAGTGAACCTCCCACACGGTGACGGTCAGGCTCTGGCAGAGTTGACCGCCCGCGAGGAACGGCCCGGCGGGTTCGAATGGCTCCAGGTCTCGATGACGCTCTGGTATCAGCACGTGCTTCCCAGCGAGCCCTATACGGAATCGATCCAACCAGGCTCGATCACCACCTGGGTCCCCGTCGACGCAGTCACGTTCCTTGAGACGTGCGACTACTCGAAGGTCAAGCGGCTGCGCGCTGGAGAGGGTCGCCCGCCAGGCGCCCCGCGGTACCCGATGCCGTGGGACGAGCCTACGCCGTAGTGAGTCAGGTGCGGGCTGGCTGCAACCAGGGGTCAGCCCGCACCTACCCTGCTCACTGATAGCCCGCGGCCCACGAACGCCTTCGTGGTTGGGGGCAGTGGATCTACCGCATCCAGGTTTGCTACTACTTCCACGTCCACTACGAGGTCCACGACCAGACATTCACTGTCACCGTCTTCCACCTCGGCCGGGCCTGACCACTCGGCAGCCTGACGACGAAGCCGGTGGAGGCGCAGTGTGTGTCTCCACCGGCTTTCGTCACGCTGTGACACGGGACCGCGGCGGAGCCGGCTGCGGCTGACGGGTGCCTGCAGGGAATAGTAGATGTCGCGGAAAATAACTATTGGACTGGCCCCTTGCTCGGCTGTCGGCGGACCAATTCTTCCGGAAGGGCGAGGGGTGTTTTGGCGTGGCTGGAAGGGAGGCCGGAAATCGTGTACAGGTCAGCCGCGGCGGGCCCATCGTTCGCTGCGGAGCGCGCTGCGGTGTCGGCCTCCCAGGGGGTCAGCACCGCAGCGGGGCGAGACCATTCGGTGCCGTGCTGGTCGCAGGTCGAGGAAGTGGTCGCCGATATGCAACGCTTCGGCCTGGTGCACGTCGACTTCGCGACGCAGCGGCGGACGCCGAAGGCGTCGGACGGGTGGTACCGGGACCTGATCGCGGCGCACCGGGAATCGCACGCTGGTTGAGGTGCGGGCGGTGACGGGAAGCGGCCGCGGGGAACGGGTCCGCGCGGTCGCCACCCCGGGTCTCAGGGCTCGGCGCGATGGGACGGAGGCTCGACGGCCGGGACGAGGGCAGCGGGTCGCCGATCGGCCGGGGCCGATGGGGGTGCCGCGAGGCGCTTGCGGGGCGGGATCGCGGAGGCGACCAGGACGCCGACGGCGGTGAGGCCCACGCCGACCCAGAGGGCCGAGGTGAACCCGGCGACGAAGACGGTCGGCGAGGCGTAGGCGCCGGGGCGGGCGAAGACGGAGGCGAGCACGGCGACCCCCAGGACACCGCCGAGTTCGCGCATCGCGCTGTTGGTCCCGGCCGCCATGCCGACGTCCTCGCCGTCGACGGAGGCCACGACCTCGTTGGCGACGGTCGGAAAGACGAGCGAGGTCCCGATCCCGGCGATCGCCAGGGCGATGCCCATCTCGGCGAAGCCCAGTCCCGGCTTGGCGATCGCCGCGACCCAGGCGAGCCCGGCTCCCTGGAGTGCGAGTCCGAGGACCACGAACGGCCGGTTCCCGTAGCGGTCGGCCAGCCGCCCGGCGAGGGGCGCGACGACCATCGGCGCCGCGGTCCACGCCAGGAGCCGCAGCCCGGCCTGCAGGGGTGTGAGGCCCTGCGCGGACTGGAAGAACTGGGCCATCAGGAACAGCGCCCCGAACAGCCCGGCGTAGAGGAAGAAGCTCGCGCCGTTCGCCGCGGCGAAACCACGGCGGCGGAACATCGCGAGGGGGAGCATCGGCGTCGGCGCCCGCCGCTCCCACCACAGGAACAGTCCGACCACGGCGGCCCCCGCCACCAGGGACCCCAGCACCTCGACACTGCCCCAACCCACCGTGTTGGCCCGGACCAGGCCCCAGGTCAGGCCGAAGAATCCGGCGCCCGCCAACAGGAGGCCGCGCACGTCGAGGCGGGGATGCGGACCGAAGCTCTCGCGCAGCTTGCGCGCGGCGAGCGGGATCAGCGCCAGGCCGATCGGAACGTTCAGCCAGAAGATCCAGTGCCAGCTGAGACCCTGGACCACCGCGCCGCCGACCACCGGTCCGGCGGCCACCGCCAGGCCGGCGATGCCGCCCCACAGGCCGATCGCCATGCCGCGCTTCCCGGCGGGGAAGGCCTCGCTGATCAGGGTGAGCGTCAGCGGCATCACCAGGGCGGCCCCCGCTCCCTGGACCGCCCGGGCGGCGATCAGCGCGCCCACGGTCGGGGAGAGCGCGGCGGCCGCCGAGGCGGTGGTGAACACGGCCAGGCCGACGCAGTACATGCGGCGCCGGCCGAAGCGGTCACCCAGGGCCGCGCCGGTGAGCAGCGAGCACGCGAAGCAGAGGTTGTAGGCGTTGACCGTCCATTCCAGGTCGGCCAGGCTGCCGTGCAGCGAGGTCCGGAGGACGGGTAGGGCGGTGGTGACCACCAGGGTGTCCAGGGCGGTCATGAAGACGCCCAGGGACGCGAGCACCAGGGTCCAGGTCTGCAGGGCAGGCCGTGCCACGGAGGTCGGAACGGCGGCCATGGTGATGACACCTCCTCGTGAGGAGTCGAGCGGTGTGGTGAGTCGAGCGGTGTGGTGAGTCGAGCGGTGTGATGGGTCGAGTGGCGTGATGGTCGAGCGGTGTGGTGAGTCGAACGGTGTTCCTCGGTTCGGGTTCCTCACTGGTGGGACGAACGGGGGCGGGCCCGATGGACAGCGATTGCCCGCCGAGGCCGCCCGGGCAGACGATGGAGAGGTCGCCCGAGCCCGCCTGTCCGGCTGGGCCCGCCTGTCCATCCGCGCCCGTCCCGTTCGTCCCACCAGTGACCGACCGGAAGAAGGAGGACGACATGCGGTACCTGTTGATGATCTGTACCGACGAGAACGCGATCGGCGCGCTGGCCCCCGAGGAGGGCGCGGCGATGCTGTCCGAGTACCGGGCCTTCGGCGAGGAGATGGGCCGTCGGGGCGTGCTGCTCGGGGGCGAGCGGCTGCGGCCGACCACCGACGCCACGACCGTGCGGCTGCGCGGGGGCGAACTGCTGGTGGCCGACGGCCCGTTCGCCGAGACGAAGGAACAGGTCGGCGGCTACTACCTGGTCGACTGCCGCGACCTCGACGAGGCCGTCGAGGTCGCGTCCAGGATCCCGGGGGCGCGCCACGGGACGATCGAGGTGAGACCGATCTGGGAGCGGTGACCCAGGAAGCACAGGACGCCGTCGTCCGGGCGTTCCGGTCCGAATGGAGCCGGATCGTCGCCGTCCTGATCCGCTGGACCGGAGACTGGGACCTCGCCGAGGAGTGCGCCCAGGAGGCGTTCGAGCGGGCCCTGGACCGGTGGTCCCGCGACGGCGTCCCCACCACCCCGGGTGCGTGGCTGATCACCACCGCCCGCAACCGGGCGGTCGACCGGCTGCGCCGGGTCCGCACCGAGGCCGCCAAGCTCCAGGAACTCGCGATGATCACGCCAGAACCCGAGCCGCCGCCGACCGACGGCAGCGGCATCACCGACGACCGGCTGCGGCTGATCTTCACCTGCTGCCACCCGGCCCTACCGCTGGACGCCCGGGTCGCGCTCACCCTGCGCACCCTGACCGGCCTCACCACGGTGGAGATCGCCCGCGCCTTCCTGGTCTCCGACCAGACGATGGCCAAGCGCCTGGTGCGGGCCAAGGCCAAGATCCGCAACGCGCACATCCCCTACCGGGTGCCGCCCGGTCACCTGCTGCCGGAACGCACCGCCGGCGTACTCGCGGTGCTCTACCTGCTGTTCAACGAGGGCTACAGCGCGACCGAGGGGACGGAGCTGATCCGGACCGACCTGTCCGGCGAGGCGATCCGGTTGGCGCGCCTGCTGGTCCGGCTGATGCCCGACGAACCCGAGGCCGGCGGGCTGCTGGCCCTCATGCTCCTGCACGATGCCCGCCGCGGCGGCCGGTTGGACGCCGCCGGGGAGCTCGTCCCGCTGGAGGAGCAGGACCGCTCGACGTGGGACGCCGACACCATCGCCGAGGGCTGCGCCGTGCTCGAGGCCGCAGCGCGCCGGGGCCGGCAGGGTTTCTACCAGCTCCAGGCGGCCATCGCCGCCTGCCATGCGACGGCACGCACGGCGGGCGCCACCGACTGGGCCCGGATCGCCCGGCTGTACGGTGCGCTCGCCCGGCTGACCCCCTCGCCGGTGATCGAGCTGAACCTGGCCGTGGCCAGGGCCATGGCCGAGGGCCCGGAAGTCGGGCTGGCACTGCTCGCCCGGCTCGAGGAGGGCTCGGCGCTCGTCGGCTACCACCTGTTGCCCGCCACCCGCGCCGACCTGCTCCGGCGCCTGGGCCGCCGGCGGGAGGCGGCCGCGGCCTACCGCGAGGCGCTGGAGTTGGCGGGCAGCGACGCGGAGCGCCGGTACCTGCGCCGTCGGCTGGGGGAGACGGGTGCCGAGCAGGCGACCACCGGGCCGGGGGGGTCGGCGGACCTGAGGGCGCTCCCGTTGATGCGCCGAGTGCTCATCAGGGCGCGCAGCGGAGCCGCCGCTCGAGTCAGGGCGCGGAGCGGAGCCGCCGCTCGAGTCAGGGCGCGGAGCGGAGCCGCCGCTCGAGGTCGCGCAGGTCCTTGCCGATGGACGAGCGGACCTTGCGCGCCATGAGCGGCGCGGCCAGCCGGTAGTGGCCTCCGGCGTCGCCCCGCACCCGGATGCGGGCGAGGGTGCCGCCGGGGTGCGGGGTGAAGCTGTAGGTGACGTGCATGGGCATCGGGCCGGCGACCGAGACCATGTCCAGCAGCCGCAGCGGCTCGTGCTCCGCCACGCGCAGCACGTAGTCGATGCGCTTGCCGAGGAAGAACGCGGTGCGGGTGACCTCCGCGCCGACACCGAATCCGCCCCGGTCGGCCTCGCGGGTCAGCCGGGCTTCGCGGATGCCCTGGGTCCACTCGGAGTCGTGGCGCCAGTCCATCGCATAGCCGGCCACCTCGTCGGGCGGCAGCGGGATCACCCGTTCGGCGGTCTCGTCGATCGTCATGGTGCGGGTTCGGCCTTTCCGTGATCGTGGCGCGCTCAGCGGTCCCAGCCAGGATTGCGCCCACTGGCTGCCAGCGCTCGGTGGAAGGGGCCGGCCCCGTCCGGCACGGCGACCGGCCGACCGTAGCCGCCGTTGGCGCGGGCGGTCCCGGCGAGCTGCTGCACGACGGAGAGCACCGCCTTCGCCGCCTCCTCCCCGGCGCCGAACGGCTGCCCGGTGGCCCGGGCGAGGTCCCAGCCGTGCAGGGCGAGCTCCTGGAGGGTGACGGCGGCGGCGAAGTCGGCCGGCATCTCGCCGGGGCCGAACTCGGTGGTGCCCTGGTAGGCGGCCGGCTCCGCCCAGGCCGCGGCGGCCCTTCTGGCGGCCTCGGCCACCTCGGCCGGGGTGGCCGGGCCGGCGGCGGCGTCGGACTGCGGCTGCTTGCGCGCCGCGCGCTCGGACGAGGCCAGCACCTGGCCGACGTGGCCGAGCAGTTCGGCGACGGTGAACTGCTCGCAGGGGGTGCGGTGGCCGAGCTGGTCGGCGCGGATCGCCGCGGCGGTGTCGGTGAAGGCGGTGGCGAATTCCTGGATGGCGGTTTGCATGACGGGTCTGCTCTCCGTGGGTGGGGTGCGGTGGCTAGGGGCGCGGTGGCTCGGGTCGCGCTGGGACAGGTCGCGGTGGGACAGGGTCAGGGGGTGAAGAACGGCGCCGGTTCGCCGGTCTCCGCATAGCGCTTGAGCTGGGCGAACTTGGTGGCCCAGCCGTAGGTGAAGTTGCGGTAGTCGTCGTCCACGGCCGGGAAGCCGCTGTGCGTGAAGCGGAGGATGACGCCACCCGCCGGCGCGGTCAGCAGCTCGTAGGTCTGCTCGGTGCCGGTCCAGGGGCCGTTCTCGCCGGTCAGGACCAGCCGCTTGCCGGGCTCCGCCTCGGCGACGCGAAGCCGCCAGGGCTCGGGCACCCCCGGGAACGGCAGCTCGTGCCGGGCGCCCACGCCCACGCCCGCGGTGGCGACGCTGGTGAACCAGCCCTGGATGCCCTCGGTGGTGGAGATCGCCGCGTACACGGTGTCCGCGTCGGCCTCGATGTGCAGCTGCATCGCGATGTCGGTCATGCCGGCAGCTCCTCTCTGGTTACTTTAGTCGAGACTAAAACGACGATCCCGGCGAACGCAAGTTCAAGCCGTGACTAAAATGACGGCATGGAAGCGGTGCAAGCGATCGCCGAGCCCCGACGGCGCGAGATCCTGCGGCTGGTCTGGGACGACGAGATGTCGGCCGGCGAGATCGCCGAGCGGTTCGACGTCACCTTCGGCGCGGTCTCCCAGCACCTCAAGGTGCTCCGGGACACCGGCCTGGTTACCCTGCGGCAGGAGGGCCGCAAGCGCTTCTACCGGGCCGACCGCACCGCGCTGGGGCCGCTCGCCGACTACCTGCAGACCATGTGGGCCGGCCGGCTGGACACCCTCGCCGAGCTCGCCGAGCAGGCAGAACGGGCCGAGCGGGCAGAACGGGCAGAACGGGCCGATCAGGCAGAGCGCGCCGAACGGGCAGAGCAGGCCGAACGGCCCGCGCAACAGGAGGAACCGACCGCATGAACGGCGAACTGGTGACCCTCGAACGGCGGATCGCCGCCCGCCCCGAGACGGTGTTCTCGTTCTTCACCGACCGCGACCGTTGGCTGTCCTGGATGGGCCGGGACGGCGAGTTCGCCTTCCGGCCGGACGGCCCCTACCGGACCAACGTGACCGGCGACAACCACGCCGCCGGCCGGTTCCTGGAGTTCGACCCGCCTAATCGTGTGGTCTTCACCTGGGGCTGGGAGACCGGCGACATGCCGGTGCCGCCCGGCTCCAGCACCGTGGAGATCACCTTGCGGCCCGACGGCGACGGCACCCTGCTCCGCCTGGTCCACCACGGGCTCCCGACCGTTGCCCGGGAACCGCACGCCCAGGGCTGGGGGCACTACCTCGACCGGCTCACCGCCCGCGCCGAAGGCCGCGACCCCGGGCCCGACCGCTGGATGGAGAACGCGCCGGCGTGAAACACCCGCTCTCCTGATCGTAGGGATCGGCGGCGAAGTCCGCGGAGAGGACGCTGAAGCCGGGATCGATCTCGGGCATGGCCGAGGATCCCGCAGAGTGCGCCGGCACGGCACGGCACGGCACGGCGACCGGCGGACCCCGCGGGGGTCACCCGCCGCGGACGGGGGACCAGGTGCGGGCGAGGCGGTTGGCGGTCGGGTTCAGGTAGAGGTCGCGCTGCGGGACCGAGGCGAGCCCGCGTTCCCGGAGGGCCGCTGCGACCTTCACGGCGTACAGCGAGTTGCCGCCCAGCTCGAAGAAGTTGTCGTCCGGGCCGACCGGGACGCCGAGCACGCTCTGCCAGACCTCGATCAGGATGGCCGCGGGGTCGGCGGTGGGTGCCCGGTCCGGCTCGGCCGCCGGCGGTGCTCCCACCGAAGACTCCGTGGTCCCGGCGAGCGTCGGCGACGGTGCGGGGAGCCGCGTCCGGTCGAGCTTGCCGTTCGCGGTGAGCGGCAGGGCGGCCAGTGCGGTCACGGTGGTGGGCAGCATGTGGTCGGGCAGGACCTTGGCGGCCCGCCGCCGCACCGCCGCCGGGTCCCCGTCGACCAGCACCACGTACGCGTCGAGCCGCACCTCGGCCGCGTCCCCGCCCGCCGCGCCGCCGAGCACCACGGCCGCCGAGCCGACCGCCGGGTCGTCCAGCAGGACGTGCCGGATCTCGTCGAGCTCGATCCTGAACCCCCGCACCTTGACCTGGCTGTCCAGCCGGCCCAGGTGCTCCAGCCGGCCGTCCGGCCGCAGCCGGCCGCGGTCGCCGCTGCGGTACATCCGGCCGCCGGTGAAGGGGTCCGGCACGAAGCGCTCGGCGGTCAGTCCGGGCCGGTTCAGGTACCCCAGGGCCACGCCCTCGCCGCCGACGTGGATCTCGCCGGGCGCACCGCAGGGGACCGGGCGGCCGCGCTCGTCCAGGACGTACAGGTACCAGCCGGGCAGCGGGCGGCCCACCGAGCGGGAGCCGGTCATCACCTCCCGCCGACGGACGGTCTGGGCGGTGACGTGGACGGTCGTCTCGGTGATCCCGAACATGTTCACCAGGCGGCAGCGGGACTCGGGGTACCGGTCCAGCCAGTCGGCCAGGCCGCGCGGGTCGAGCGGTTCACCGCCGAAGACCACCAGCCGGACGGCCAACCGATCCGCGCACCGCCGCTCGGCCGCCAGGAGCTGGGCGAACGCGGCCGGGGTCTGGTTCAGCACGGTGACCCGCTCGGTCGCCAGCAGTTCGCGGAACTCCTCCGGCGACCGGGAGGTCCAGTACGGCACCACGACGAGCCGGCCGCCGGTGAGCAGCGGGCCCCAGATCTCCCAGACCGAGAAGTCGAACGCGCTGGAGTGGAAGAGCGTCCAGGTGTCCTCGGGGCCGAGCCGGAAGTCCTCCCTGGTCGCGGCGAGCAGGGCGACGACGTTGCGGTGCGGGACGGCGACGCCCTTGGGGCGACCGGTGGAACCGGAGGTGTAGATGACGTAGGCGGCGGCCCCGGGACCGCGGAGCGCGGCCGGTGGGTGGACCCCGGGGCCGCCGGCCGACGCCGGGTCCCCGTTCGACGCCGGGTCCCCGCTCGAGGCCAGGTCACCGGGCCGGACCGTACGCGCCGGCGCCGTGGTCGGGAAGTCGGCGCGGGTCGTGACGACCAGCCGCAGCCCGGCGTCGTCCGCGGTGTGGGCCAGCCGGTCGGTCGGGTAGGCCGGGTCCATCGGTACGTAGGTGCCGTCGGCCTTGAGCACGGCGAGCATGGTGACCACCAGGTCCGGCGACCGCTCCAGGCAGATGCCCACCCGGTCGCCCGGCCGCAGGCCGTGGGCGCGCAGCCCGGCGGCGATCCGCTCGGCCCGCCGGTCCAGCTCGGTGTAGGTCAGCACCTCGTCCCCGTGGGTGAGGGCGACCGCGTCGGGGCGCTCGCGCACGCGCGCCGCGAACACCGCCTCGATCCGGTCGGGCTTCGGGTGCGGCACCTCGGCGGGCCGACCGAGCGCCAGCACCTGCGCCCGCTCGGCCGCGTCCAGCAGCTCGACGTCGGCCGGTACCGCCGCGGGGTCGGCCGCACCCAGTTGCCGGTAGGCGCGCGCCAGGTGCCCGGCGAACCGTCGGGCGGACTCCTCGTCGACCTCGCGGAGCCGGTGGTGCAGTTCCACCGCGAGGGCACCGTCCGGGCCGTGGACCGGCACGACGGTGAGCGGGAACGGAGCACGCTGGAACGGCAGGTGGGTCCCGCAGCGGTCCGACTCGTCCGCGGGCAGCGGGAGCCGGGCGATGATCCCGGCCGGCGGGCGGTCGTCCTCGTCGTGGGCCGCCGCGCCGCGGAGTTGCCGTCCGGCCTCGGCCACCAGCGCCGCCGTGCCGGTGCTGCCCGAGAGGTCGACGGTCAGCTGCCGGACCGAGTCGAAGGCGCCGAGGGCGTGCGCCGGCCGCTCCGGCGCCTCGATCAGGGCGCCTACTGCGGGCGTCGGCCGGCCCTCGTACCGTCCCAGGACGAGCCCCACGGCCACCGCCAGCACGGCGAGCGGGTCGGCCGGTCCGCCGGCCAGCGGCACCGTGACCACGCCTGTCCGGTCACCCGCCGCGGCGTCGCCGGTTGCCCACTCCATGCGCCGGCCGGGCTCGCTGCCGGCGGGCACGGGGTCGGCCGGCAGCTGACCGGGACGCGCTGCGGCCTGCGGCCGGAAGTGGTCGTGGGGTGCCCGGCCGAGGAGCACCTCGGCGATGTTCCGCAGTGACGTCGCGTCCAGCACGCCCCGGTGCGCCGCCAGCACCAGGTCGGCACCGCCGTCCGCGTAGCGCAGCAGCACCGCCCGCAGCAGCGGGCCGTCGTCGTCGCCCGGCGTGCGGTGCAACTCGGCGTGCAGCCGGCGCTGCGCCACCGGGGAGGCGGCCGCGGCGGGGACCTCCTCGGACCAGAGCCGTGGCAGCCGGTCGGGGAAGTCGGCCCCCCACCAGAACCGGGCGGCGTCCGCCAGGGTGGTGGCGAGGCGGTCGGCGGCGGCGCCCGCGGGCAGGGCGACCCGCCACGCGTGGGTGTGGGCGGACCGGACGGCGTCGGCCGGCAGCAGGGGGGAACGCGACAGAGCGAGCACGGCGGCATCTCCGGGGCACGAGCGGAGCAGGAGCGGGGCACGAGCGGGGCAGGAGCGGGGCACGAGCGGAGCAGGAAGGCGCGGACGGTACGGGGTGGGGCCGGCGGAGCGGGCCGTTCAGCGGGTGGTGAAGCCGCCGTCGACGGTCAGCACGCTGCCGGTGACGTGCCGGGACTCGTCGGAGGCCAGCCACAGGGCCGCCGAGGCGACGTCCTCCGGCTCGATCAGCGCGTTCATCGGCTGGGCCTGGAGGAAGGTCTCCTCGTGCTCGTCGACCGGCACCTCCAGGGACCGGGCGATCTCCGACAGCATCCGGCCCTCGGCCTGCGAGTCGTCCCGGACCGAGCCGGGACAGAGCGCGTTGACCCGGACCCGGAGCGGGGCGTAGTCCAGCGCGGCGGCCTTGGTCAGGCCGACCAGGCCGTGCTTGGCGGCGACGTAGCCGGCGAAGTGGCGGTATCCCACCAGGCCCGCGGTGGAGGCGATGTTGACGATGCTGCCGGAGCGCTGCCGGCTCATCCGGCCGCCGACGGCCCGGATGGTGCGCCAGGCCCCGGAGAGGTCCACGTCGATCATCAGCTGCCACTCGGACTCGTCGATCTCGTGCGCCGCCTTGCCCGAAGGGGCCGCGATGCCGGCGTTGTTGACCAGGACGTCGATCCGCCCGAACCGTTCGACGGCGGCGCCGACCGCCGCTTCGACCTGCCGCAGCTCCCGCACGTCGGCCTGCCGCACCAGCACGGCGACCCCGTGGTCCCGGCAGAGCTCCGCCGTGTGGTCGAGCTGGCTGGCCGAGCCCAGCGGGTAGGGGACGCCGGGCAGGTCGCCGGCCACGTCGAGCAGCAGCAGATCGGCGCCCTCCTGGGCGAAGCGGAGCGCGCAGGCCCGGCCCAGGCCGCGGGCCGCCCCGGTGATCACCGCCGCCTTGCCGGCCAGCCGCACGGTCACCGCCCCGCCGCCGGGCCGGTCGCCGGGCCCGGCGCCTCGCCGCCGAGCTCGTCGCGTTCCAGCGTGTCGCGGATCAGCGCGAGCAGGTCGGCCGCGCCCTCGGCCAGGTACATGTGGCCGCCCGCCAGTTCGGCGGTGGCGAACCGCGCGCTGGTCGCCGCGGCCCACTGCGCACACTGCGCCGCGTCCACCAACGCGTCGTCGGCCCCGCGCAGCGCGGTGATCGGGACGGGCAACGGCTTGTCGGAGGCGGGCCGGTAGCCCTCGTGCATCTCGACGTCGGCGCGCAGCAGCGGTAGCAGCAACTCCCGCATCTCGGGGTCCTCCAGCGCCGGGTGGGTGTACCCGGAGAACCGGCGGACCCGGGCGACGAAGGCCTCGTCGTCCAGCCCGGTCGCCCGGTCCGCCCGCGGGGACCACGGCCCGGGCGAGCCGCTGACGAACAGCCGGACCGGCACCTGCCCGTCGCTCCCGGCCAGCCGGTGGGCCAACTCGTACGCCAGCACCGCGCCCAGGCTGTGACCGAACAGCGCCACCGGGCCGCCCGCCCCGAGCCGCTGGAGCAGCCAGGCGTGCACCTCGTCGACGGCCCGGGCCACCTCCGTGTGCGGGGTGTCGGCGAACCGCTCCTCCCGGCCGGGCAGTTGCACCGGCACGAGCTGCAGGCCCGGCGGCGCGATCGGCAGCCACTGTTTGAAGAACGAGGCGCCGGAGCCGGCGAACGGCAGGCAGATGAGCTGGGTCGGTTGCATGGGAGGTGACTCTCCGTTCGGCTGGTTCGAGTACGGGCGGCGGCGCGGCACCCCGGCGCCCTGGCGGCGCGCGGTCGGGGGCGTTCCGGGAGTCGGCGGCCCGGACGGGCCCTAGGGCGTGATCCTAAAGACACGCCCTAGTCGGTCAGCGGTGTGATCGGGTGGGTCAGCAGGTCGCCGGAGGTGAGCCGGGTGGTGCGCCCGTCGGCGAAGGTGAACTCGTAGGCCAGCAGCTTGCCGACCTGCCGCACGGTCTCGAACATCTCCTCGTAGCTGTCCACGACGCCGCTGACCGTGTCCAGGTGGCGGGTCGCCACGCTCGGTCCGCGGGACTCGCCCGCCTCCACCATCGGGCGGTAGGAGGTCACCCCGGGCAGTTCCCGGACCGCCTCGATGCCCAGCACGTCCTTCAGCGTGAACGCCTGGACCGGTCCCGAGGGCCGCCACTGGAAGTGCACCCGGTCCGGCTCCGGCGGCGGCGTCCACCGGGTCCGGCCGAGCGCCAGTTCCGCCGACAGCTCGACGAAGTCGAAGCCGAAGACCGCCCGGCAGGTGTCGTTGACGTAGCCGCCCATCCGGCCGTTGACCTCGATCAGCCGCGGCCCGTCGGCGGTCAGCTTGACCTCGGTGTGGGTGATGCCGATGACCACCCCGAGCGCCCCGAGCGCGCGGGAGACCAGGTCCGTGACGGCGTCGGCCTCGATGCCGTTGAGCACGGCCGGCAGGATTCCGCCGGTCTCCCGGAAGGGCGGCAGCAGCGGGAACTTCCCGGTGATCGGCAGGTGCCGGTACCCGTCGGCGGTGCAGACGGTCTCCACCGCCACGTAGTCGCCGAACGGCCCGCACGGCCGCCCGACGAGGTACTCCTCCAGGACGAAGACCGGCCGGTCGGCCCCCTCGGCCGTGCCGAGGAACCGCGTGACCAACTGCCGCCCCTGCTCCGGGTCGGTGATCAGGTGGGTGTCCCGGCTGCCCCGGCCGCGGGCCGGCTTGAGCACGGCCGGCAGGCCCACGGCCGCGACCACGGCCGGCCAGTCGGCCGGGTCGTGGATCACCCCGGTGCGCAGCTGCTCCACGCCGGCCTCGCGCAGCCGCTGCCGCTGCCGGGACTTGTCCCTGAGCAGCTGGACGGTGTCCATGCTGTGGAAGGCGAGCCCGAGGCGCTCGGCGAGCCGCGCGGTGAGTTCGAGCATCTCGTCGCTGTAGGTCACGATGGCGTCGACGCCCAGCTCGGCGAGCTGTCCGACCACCGCCTCGAAGCCCTGCTCCAGCCGGACGACGTCGCCGAGTTCCGCCAGCAGCGGGAGCAGCGGCCCGGTGTGCTCCGAGGCGCTGCCGACGAACACCGGGTCACCGACCGGACCCAGGCCCAGCATGATCTCCGCCGCGTTGACGGCGCCGTAGTCGTAGACCACCGCGATCCGGGTCACGGCTGCGCCCCCTCGGTGGCACCGACCAACTCGCACACCGCCGCGGTGAAGTCGCCCAGCACCGGGTGGTCGAAGAGCAGCCGCATCGGGAAGGTGACGGGCCACCGGCTGCGCAGCCGGGTGATCACCCGCATGGCGGCGAGCGAGGTGCCGCCGATGTCGAAGAAGTGGATCTCGGGGCGGTCCGGCGTCGCCTTCAGCACCTCCGCCCAGATCCCGGTCACGGTGGCGTCGACGGCCTCGCGGGTGGGGGGTGTTCCGGCGTCGGCGGATGCTGCGTCGGTCATGGGTCGGTCCTTCCTGGTGTCCGTGGGTGGGGTGGATGGGTGGTGCCCGGCCCGCTGCCTCAGGTGGTCGCGGGGTCCAGGGCGTCGGGGATCTCGGGCGGGTGGCGCAGCACCGGGACCAGCAGGCCGACGATGCCCAGCGCCACCATCCAGGCGAAGCAGGCGAGCAGTGTGGTGGTGGAGTCGGTGTAGCGCAGCAGCACACCGGCCACCAGCGGGCTGAGCGGGCTCACCGACTGGCTGAAGAAGCGGCAGGCGCTGTCCACCCGGCCCTGCAGTTCGTCGGGCACCAGCACGATGCGGTAGGTCGCGAGCACCGAGTTCCACAGCGGTGCCGCCGCCAGCATCAGGCCGAAGACCACGCCCAGCAGGACGATGTTCCCGGGCAGCAGCATCAGCGGCAGCAGGGCCGCCCACACCCAGGGGAACCCGACGACCACCGTCGAGGCGGAGACCCGGTCCGCGGCCCAGCCCGCGAACATCGACCCCAGCAGGCCGCCCGCGCCGGAGAGCGTGAGCATCAGACCGACCAGTGCCGGGGAACTGCCGCGCTCGTGGGCGACGACCACCAGCAGGGTCGGCATGGCGTTGCCCACCATGTTGCTCGCCGCGACCATGAGCACGCTGGCCCGCAGGAAGCGCTGGCGCATCAGCCAGTTCAGCCCCTCCTTGACTCCCCGGAACTTGAACCGGGAGCCCTCCGCCGGTGGTGGCGGGGGCGGGATCCTGGTCCTGATCGCCGAGACGGTGGCGAAGGAGACGAGGTAGGAGAGCGCGTCGCCGGCGAACGGCAGCCACCGGGTGGCGGCGAACAGCGCGCCGCCGATCGAGGGGCCGGCCAGCATCGCTCCGTACTCGCGGGCCTCGTTGGTGGCGGTCGCCGTTCGCAGCTGGCCGGCCGGCACGATGTGCCGCAGCGTGCCGACCTCGGCCGGGGTGAAGAGGATGGCGGCCGTGCCCTCGACCAGCGCGACCACGATGATCTGCCAGTAGCCCAGGACACCGGTGGCCAGCCCGACGACGATGCTGCCGACCGCCACGAAGCTCACCAGGTCGCAGGTCAGCATCAGCCGGCGGCGGTCGAAGCGGTCGGCGATCAGGCCGGCGTGCAGGCCGAACAGCCAGCGCGGGACGGCCCGCACGGTGCCGATCAGGCCGGCCAGCACCGGTGACCCGGTGAGGGCCAGGACCAGCAGCGGGTAGGCCACGTAGGACATCCGGCTGCCGAGGATGGAGGCGAGCTGGCTGATCCACAGCAGCCGGAAGTCGCGGTTGCGGCCCAGCGGCACCTGCGGCGGCCCCTGGTCGACCCGCTCACCGGTGCCCAGGCTGTCCGAGGTCGTCATCGCCCGGCTCCGCGGTCGCCGTCGCCGAGCCGCAGGCCGGCGCGCAGCCAGCTGATCACCCGGTCCAGCTGCGGACGTTCCATCACCGACAGGTGGGTGCCCGGGACCTCGAGGAACTCGACCCCGGGCGCGTAGCTGCGCCAGGCCTCGAAGAACGACCAGTCCCAGTTCCCGTCGACCGCCTTGAGCACGTGCAGCGGCACGTCTGCGGGCGCGGGCCGGTAGTTGCGCTTGGCCTCGCGGAAGAAGCGGTTGCGGCGCAGCCGGGCCGTCAGGGCCTGCTTGCCCAGGCCGATCTGCTCCACCCGCAGGTCCAACTGGCGCAGGTGCCCGGTCAGGTGCTGCTCCGCCAGCTCGTTCCAGTCCTGCTCGTCGATGTCGGCGCACCGGGCGATGAGTTCGTCCAGCAGCCGGTCGACCCGGTTGCGGTTCGCCGTCTCCGGCGCGGACACCACGGAGTCGACCAGGCCGACCCACTCGACCTGCTGGCCGGCCCTGGTCAGCTGGGCGGCCATCTCGTAGGCGACCACCCCGCCCATGGACCACCCGCACAGCAGGTAGGGGCCGTGCGGCTGGCGCTTGCGGACCAGGTCGACATAGGCGGCGGCCATCGCGCTCAGCGGGTCGGGTGCGGCGGCGTCGACCAGGCGCTCGTCGAACTCGATCCCGACCAGCGAGCACTCGGAGCGCAGGATCCGGGCCGTCTCGTAGTAGCCGGTGATGCTGCCGGTGCCCTCGTGGACGCAGAACAGGGTCCGCCGCACCTCGCTCGCGTTCAGCTCCACCAGCCCGGGGACCTGCTCGCGGCCGGCCGGGCCGTCCGCGACGAACGCCGCCAACTGCGCGACGGTGGGCCGGTCGAAGACGGTGCGCAGCGGCAGCGAGACGCCGTGCCGGGCGCGCAGCCGGGCGACCACGTGGGTGGCGAGCAGCGAGTGGCCGCCGAGTGCGAAGAAGTCGTCGTGCACGCCGATCCGCTCGATGCCCAGCACCTGGGACCAGATGGCCGCCACCAGCTCCTCCCAGTGGGTGCGCGGCGCGGTGAACCCGGCGTCCAGCCCGGGTCGTTCGGCGCCCGGCTCGGGCAGCGCCGAGCGGTCCACCTTCCCGTTCGGGGTCAGCGGGAGGGCCGGCAGGAAGACGAAGGCGGCGGGTACCAGGTGCTCGGGCAGCGCGGCGGCCAGCCAGTCCCGCACGGCGGTCACCGACGGCTCCGCCGCGGCGGCCACCAGGTGGGCGACCAGCCGCAGGTCACCGAGGGCGTCCGCGCCGGCGGTGACGACGGCGGCGGTGATCCCCGGGAAGGCGAGCAGCCTGGCCTCGATCTCGGCGGGCTCGACCCGGAAGCCGCGCAGCTTGACCTGGTGGTCGCTGCGGCCGAGGTGCTCCAGCTCCCCGTCCGCGGACCAGCGGCAGACGTCCCCGGTCAGGTACAGCCGTCCGGGGCCGAAGGGGTTCGGTACGAAGCGCTCGGCGGTGAGCCCGGGTCGGCCCAGGTAGCCGCGGGCGACGCCGGCGCCGCCGATGCAGAGCTGGCCGGGGACGCCGACCGGGCAGACCGCGAAGTGCTCGTCCAGCACGTACACCTGGGCGTTGGTGATCGGCCGCCCGACGCGGTAGCGCCAGCCGTCCTGCTCGCCGAGCCGGACCCGGGAGGTGGTCATGGTGGCCTCGGTCGGGCCGAACTGGTTGACCACCTTGCCGTGCAGCCACCCGCACCCGGTGATCCGGTCGGCCCGCAGCCGCTCGCCGCTGGCCAGCACCAGCCGCACCGCGTCCGGGACGCCCGGCGCGGCGGCCAGGTCGTACAGCAGCGAGGGGACCACGCTCGGCACGACCGTCACCCGGTGCGCGGCGAGCAACTCCACCAAGCCCTCGGGGTCCCGGCCCGCCCCAGGGGGTGCGACCACCAGCCGGGCGCCGGAGCCGAGGGCGCCGAAGGTCTCCCGCACCGAGGAGTCGAAGCCCACGCCCGAGAGCGCCACGGCGGTGTCGCCCGGGCCGAGGTCGTACTCCGCGCGCAGGAACTGCAGGTGGGAGACCGCGTTGGCGTGCGTGGTCAGCACGCCCTTCGGGCGGCCGGTGGAGCCGGAGGTGTAGGTCACGTACGCCGCGTTGCCGGGGGCGACCGCCGTTTTCGGGGCGTGCGCGGGCAGGTCCTGCCAGTCGGGGTCCGCCACCAGCAGGGCCCGCTCCCGGTACCGCTCGGGCAGCACCTCCAGCGCGTCCTTCGAGGTCAGCACGGTGGTGGCGGTGGTGTCGGCGAGCATGAACGCCAGCCGCTCGGCCGGCAGGTCCGGGTCCAGCGCCAGGTAGGCGCCGCCCGCCTTGAGCACGGCCAGTCGGGCGAGGACGGCCTCGACGGAGCGCGGCAGGCAGATCCCCACCAGCGATTCGGGTCCGACGCCCAGCGACCGCAGGTGGTGCGCCAGTTGGTTCGACCGGGCGTCGAGGTCGCCGTAGCTCAGCTCGGTCCCGTCCTGGCCGCTGATCAATGCGACGGCGTCCGGCCGCAGTGCGGCCTGTTCCTGCACCAACTCGTGCAGCAGCGTGCCGCCGGTCGGCCGGGGGGTGCCGTTCCACTCGCGCACCACCTGCCGGTACTCCTGCGGCGGCAGCAGCGGCAGCTGCGACAGGCGGACCTCGGGATCGGCGGCCACGGCGGTCAGCAGGGTGACCAGGTGGGTGGCCATCCGGGTGATCCGGTCGGCGTCGAAGAGCGCGGTGCTGTACCGCAGGGTGCCGAACATGCCCTGGTCGGTGTCGGCGAAGGCGGTGGTGAGGTCGACCTTCACCTGACCCGCGGTGAGGGCGTAGTTCTCGGCGTGGACGTCGGGCAGGTTCCAGCCGACGGTCTCGGTGGTGTCGATGGAGAGCATGACCTGGAAGAGGGGGGTGCGGCTGAGGTCGCGCTCGGGGTGGAGTTCCTCGACCAGGCGCTCGAAGGGGAGGTCCTGGTGTTCGTAGGCGCCCAGGGTCACCTCGCGGACGCGGTCGAGGAGTTCGGTGAAGGTGGGGTCGCCGGAGAGGTCGGTGCGCAGCACCAGGGTGTTGACGAAGAAGCCGACCAGCGGCTCGGTCTCGGACCGGTTGCGGCCCGCGATCGGGGTGCCGACCACGATGTCGTCCTGCCCGCTGTGGCGGGCGAGCAGGACCTGGAGGCAGCCGAGCAGCACCATGAAGAGGGTGACCCGGCGGTCGGCGGCGAGGCGGCGCAGCTGGTCGGCAACGTTGTCCGGGACAGTGAAGTTGACCGCTGCGCCGTCGGTGGCGCGGGTGGCGCCGCGCGGGCGGTCGGTGGGCAGTTCGAGGGGGGTGAGGGCGGCCAGCGCCTGGCGCCAGTACTCCAGTTGGCCCGCCAACAGCCGGCCGTGCACCGGGGACTCGCGCTGCCAGGCAGCGAAGTCGGCGTACTGGAGCGGCAGTTCGGGTAGCGCGAGGTCCGCTCCGGTACGGGCGGCCCGGTAGCCGGCAGTCAGTTCACGCACCAGCACACCGGCCGACCAGGCGTCACCCGCGCTGTGGTGCAGTACCAGGACGAAGACGTGCCGGTCCGCCGCCTGTTGGAAGAGCGCCGCCCGCCAGAGCGGGGCGCGGCGCAGGTCGAACGGGCTGCCGGCGAACTCTTTGACCGCGGCCGGGTCGAACGGCAGTACCGGCAGCTCCACCGGGACGGTGGGGGAGACCACCTGCCGCGGGGTCTCCCCGTCGGTGACCAGGGCGGTGCGCAGCACCTCGTGCCGCGCCACCACCCGGGCCAGGGCCGTCCGCAGTGCCTCGACGTCCAGCGGGCCCTGCAGCCGCCAGGCCAGCGGCACCAGGTACTCGGCGCTGCCGGGCTCCAACTGGTCCTGGAACCAGAGTCGTTGCTGACCGAAGGAGAGCGGCAGCGGGCGGCTGCGGTCCGCCGGCCCGATCGCGGGCTGCTGCGCCTCGCTGGGGTGGACGCGCTCGGCCAGCTCGCCCACGGTGGGGGCCTCGAAGAGCAGCCGCAGCGGGACCTCGAAGCCGTGCTCCTTGGCCAGCCGGGAGACCACCCGGGTGGCCAGCAGCGAGTGGCCGCCGAGGGCGAAGAAGTCGTCGTGCACGCCCACCTCGTCGAGCCCCAGGACGTGGCACCACACCTCGGCGATCGCCCGCTCGGTCGGGGTGCGCGGGGCGACCAGCCGGGCGCCCAGGTCCGGGCGGGCGGTGTCCGGCGCCGGCAGCGCACCGCGGTCCACCTTGCCGATCTGCGACAGCGGCAGCGCGGGCAGCACGACGAAGGTGGCCGGCACCATGTACGACGGCAGCGCCTGCTCCAGCCAGCCGCGCAGCTCCGCGGTCTCCGGCACCGCACCGTCGGCCACCAGGTACGCCACCAGCCGCCGGTCGCCCGGGACGTCCTCGCGGGCCACCACCACCGCCTCGGTGACGTCCGCCCGGGCCAGCAACCGGGCCTCGATCTCGCCCAGTTCGACCCGGTAGCCGCGGATCTTCACCTGGTGGTCGATCCGGCCGAGGAACTCCAGCTCCCCGTCCGCGCGCCAGCGCGCCAGGTCCCCGGTGCGGTACATCCGGCCCCCGGCGAAGGGGTCGGGAACGAACTTCTCCGCGGTGACCGTGGGCCGGTTGAGGTAGCCGCGGGCCACGCCGTCCCCGCCGATGAACAGCTCGCCGACCACCCCGGCGGGCACCGGCTCGAGCTCGTCGTCCAGCACGTACATGAAGGTGTTGGCGATCGGCCGCCCGATCGGGACCGGCACCGCGGGGTCGAAGTCGTCCCCGGCCAGGTAGATCGAGCAGCCGACCACCGTCTCGGTCGGGCCGTACTCGTTGATCACCCGGGACCCCGGGGCGATCTTCCGCCAGGCCGCCATGGTCTCCGGCTTGACCTCGTCGGCGCCGATGACGAAGGTGCGCACCGAGTCGACCTGCTGGTCCCCCAGGGTGGAGCGGAGCACGTCGATGTGGCCGGGCGTGATCTTGAGCAGGCTGAAGTCGCCCGGCACCAACAGCCGTTCGCGCAGCGAGTCCAGGCTGCGCTCGGCCGGCAGCAGCGTCACGTCCCTGCCGCCGATCAGTGGCAGCAGGTAGTTGGGCATGCCCAGGTCGGCGGCGATCGAGCCGAGCATCGGCGCGCCCGAGGCCCCCTGCAGCCCGTACCCCTCGATGCACCACCAGAGGTAGTTCACCAGACCCCGGTGCGGCACCAGGACGCCCTTGGGCCTGCCGGTCGAGCCGGAGGTGTACATCACGTAGGCGAGGCCGTCGGCCCTGGTCGGCGTGGTCGGGTCGGTCTCCGGCAGGCCGGCGGCCACCGACACCCGGGCGTCCAGCACGACCGCCCGCTCGCGGTGCTCCGCCGGCAGGCGCTCGGCCGTCCCCTGCTCGGAGACCACCAGGGCGGCGGCGGTGTCCCCGAGCATGAACCCCAGCCGCTGCGCGGGGTGTTCGGGGTCGAGGGGCACGTACGCGGCCCCGGACTTCAGGATGCCCAGGATGCCGATGACGGCCGCCACCGACGGCGTGGCGCACAGCCCGACGCAGCGTTCCGGACCGGCACCCAGCGCCCGGAGGTGGTGGGCGAGCCGGTTGGCCCGGGCGTTCAGCTCGCCGTAGCTCAGCGTGCTGCCGTCGAAGTCGTGCAGGGCGGGCCGCTCGGGGTGGGCGGCGGCCTGCCGTTCGAAGAGCTGGTGGACGCAGGCCTCGGACGGGTAGTCGGCCCGCGTGTCGTTCCAGCCGTGGACCAGCAGCTCGCGCTCCGGCGCGGTCAGCATCGGGACGTCGCCGAGCCGGGCGTCCGGGTCGGCGATCAGGCCGGTGAGCAGGGTGCGCAGGTGTCCGGTCAGCCGGCCGATCCGCTCCTGGTCGAAGAGCTGCCGGTCGTAGGTGACCTCGATCCGCAGCAGGTCGCGGATCGCGGCGACGACGCTGAGCGGGTAGCCGTTGCGCTCCACCGCGCCCACCGCGGTCAGCTCCAGACCCTCGGCGTGCTTGTCCTCCGGCCGGGCGGCCGGGTAGTTCTCGAAGACGAGCAGGGTGTCGAAGAGGGGAGTGCCCTTCGGGACGCCGCTGCGGCGCTGGGCCTCCACCAGCGGGGTGTAGTCGAACTGGCGCAGCCGCAGCTGGGCGTCCTGCACCTCGCGCAGCCACCCGCCGACCCGGGCGTCCGGGTCGGTGTGCACCTTCATGGGCAGCGTGTTGATCATCAGCCCGACCATGGCCTCGACCCGGTCGACCTCGGCCGGGCGCAGGCTCATGGTCGCGCCGAAGACGACGTCCCGGTCACCGCTGTAGCGCGACAGCAGCAGGCCCCAGGCCCCCTGGACCAGGGTGTTGACGGTCACCCGCTGGGTGCGGGCGAAGGCGCGCAGCCGCTCGGACTCCTCCCGGGTCAGCGCGAACCCCTCGGCCGCGAAGCCGGACAGCCCGGTGCGCCGCTCGCCCACCACCTGGGTGGGGCTGGTGACCCCGCCCAGCTCCGCCGCCCAGTAACGCGCGGCCTCCTGCTCGTCGCGCCCGCCCAGCCAGCGGAGGAAGGAGGCGAACGGCGGCGCCGGCTCCAGCTCCGGCGCGCGGCCCTCCCGGGCGCTGCGGTAACAGGCCATCACCTCGCGCAGCACCAGCCGCACGCTCCAGCCGTCCAGGATCGCGTGGTGGAAGCTCATCACCATCAGGTGTTCGGCCGGCGCCGTCCGCACCAGGGCGATCCGCAGCAGCGGCGCCCGGGACAGGGTGAAGCCGGCCGCGCGGTCCTGCTCCAGCCAACTCTCCAGTCGGGCGGCGCGGTCGGGCGCCGCCAGGTCCGACCAGTCCAGCTCGGTCACCGGAACGGTCACCTCGCGTTCGATCAGCTGGAGCGGCCGCTCGACGCCCTGCCAGCGCAGCCGGGCGCGCAGCGCAGCGTGCCGGGCGACCACCGACTGCCAGGCCGTCGACAGCGCGGCGGTGTCCAGCACCCCGTCGAGGCGGTAGAGCAACTGCTCGAAGTCCACCCCGCCGTCCGGGTCGAGCAGGGAGTGGAAGAGCATCCCCTCCTGCATCGGCGACAGTGGCAGGATGTCTTCGAGCGCTGGCCTGACCATCACTCGCCCCTTCCGTACTCGGTGAGGATCGCGTCGAGGGTTTCCTGGTCGAGGCCGGCGGCCAACGGGAAGTCGGCCGGTACCGCGCCCGAGTTGCCAGGTGTCACGCAGTGGTCGATCAGCGCTTCGAGGTGCCCCAGGTAGTCGTCGGCGAACCGGGCGGCCCACGTGCGCCGGTGCAGCGCGCTGGAGTAGCCGAACCGGATCCGCAGGACCCCGCCGCTGATCTCGGAGTTGATCTCCAGCACGTGCGACCGGGTGCCGGACGCGGCCTGGCCGCGCCCCCGGGTCTCCGCCGCGTCGCCGAAGGCCCGCCCGCCGGAGAGCACGTTGTCGAACTGGCCGAGGTAGTTGAAGAGCACCTGGTCGCCGCCGCCGGCGAGGGTGTCGCCGGCACCCCCGAGGTGGCGCAAGATGCCGTAGCCGATGCCGTCGTGCGGCACCTCGCGCAGCGTCTGCTTGGTCTCCTTGAGCGCCTCGGCGAGCCCCTGCCCGGGCGCCACGCCCAGGCAGACCGGGTAGATCGAGGTGAACCAGCCGACCGTGCGGGACAGGTCGGCGCCGGGCACCAGGTGGTCCTCGCGGCCGTGCCCCTCGACGTCCACCGCCATGCTGCGGGCCGTCACCCGATCCCGCAGGGTGAGGGCCAGCGCGGTCAGCAGCACGTCGTTGATCCGGGTGCGGTAGGCGGCGGGCACGTCGGTCAGCAGGGTGCGGGTCCGGTCGGCGGTCAGCTCGCGCTGCTCGGTGGCGGCCGAGGCCACGGTGTTGCGGCCGTCGGGGAAGTCCAGCGGCAGCGGGACGGGCTCGGCGACCGCCTTCTGCCAGTACAGCAGGTCCTCCCGGGCGTCCGGCGAGTCGGCGTACGCGGCCAGCAGGGTGGCCCAGCGCACGAAGGAGGTGGTCTTGGCGGGCGGCTCGGCGGGCCCGCCCTCCCGCAGCCGCCGGTAGCCGGCCGCCAGGTCGTCCAGCAGGATGCGCCAGGACACCCCGTCGACCACCAGGTGGTGGGCGACCAGCAGCAGCCGGCGGCCGGCGGCGCCGAGGTCGGCCAGCAGCGCCCGGAACACTGGGCCGCCGGCCAGGTCGAGGCCGGCCTGCACCCGGTCGGCGTGCTCCGCCAGGCCGGCCGGGTCGGCCGACAGGTCGGCCGTCCACAGCACCTGGCCCGGCTCCTCGGCCGCGTTCTGCTGGACCCAGCCGTCGGCCCGTCGGTGGAAGCGCATCCGCAGCGCGTCGTGCTGCCGCAGCAGGTCGCGCAGCAGGGCCTCGGCCTCCGCGGTGGTCAGGTCGTCCGGCACGGTCACGATGACGGACTGGTTGTAGTGCTGACGCTCCGGCAGGTCGCGGGCGAAGAACCAGTGCTGGATCGGCGTGAGCGGCGCCTGCCCGGTCACCGTCCCCTGCTCGGCCTCGCGGGCGGGGGCGGTGCGGGCGGCGGTGGCCAGTTCGGCGATGGTCTGGTGCTCGAAGACCAGGCGCGGGGTGAGGTGCACCCCGTTGGCCGCGGCCCGGGCGACGATCTGGATGCTGAGGATCGAGTCGCCGCCCAGGTCGAAGAAGTTGTCGTGCACGCCGGCCCGTTCGATCCCCAGCACCTGGCACCAGGCGGTGGCGATCACCTGCTCGACCGGCGTGCGCGGGCCGACGAACCGCCGGCCGAGGTCCGGGCGGGCCGCGTCCGGGGCCGGCAGGGCGTGCCGGTCGACCTTGCCGCTGGCCGTCAGCGGCAGCTGCGGCAGCACGACGAAGGCGGCCGGGACCATGTAGGTCGGCAGGGTCTGCTCCAGCCAGGCCCGCAGCACCGGGACCGGGCGCTCGGGTCCCGCCATGACCAGGTAGGCCACCAGGCGCCGGGTCCCCGGGACGTCCTCGCGGGCCAGCACCACGGCCTCGGCCACGTCCTCCAGCGCGAGCAGGCGGGCCTCGATCTCGCCCAGCTCGATCCGGTAGCCGCGGATCTTCACCTGGTGGTCCGCCCGGCCCAGGTACTCCAACTCGCCCGTGGCGGACCACCGGCAGACGTCACCGGAGCGGTAGAGCCGCCCGGTGCCGAAGGGGTCCGGCACGAACCGCTCGGCGGTGAGCCCCGGCCTACCGAGGTAGCCGCGGGCCAGCGCCCGCCCGCCGAGGTACAGCTCGCCGGGCACCCCGATCGGGCAGAGCGCCATCGCCGCGTCCAGCACGTAGGCGCGCAGGTCGGCCAGCGGGCGGCCGATCGGACTGGCGGCGGCGTCGCCCCGGGTCCCGGCGTCGAGCGGGAGCAGCGTGGCGTGCACGGTGGTCTCGGTGATGCCGTACATGTTGACCAAGGTGACCCGGGCCGCCCGCGGGTCCGCGAACCACGGCCGCAGCGCGGTCAGGTCCAGCGCCTCGCCGCCGAAGACCACGTATCGCAGCTCGGCCGGACCGGCGGCCAGCAGCACCGGCATCAGCTGCTGGAAGGCGGTGGGCGTCTGGCTCAGCATGGTCACCCGACTCGCGGCGACGACCGCGGCCAGCCGTTCGGGATCGCGGGCCACCGCCTTGGAGGCGATGACGCTCTGCCCGCCCCGGGTCAGCGCCCCCCAGATCTCCCAGACCGAGAAGTCGAACGCGTAGCTGTGGGTGGAGAGCCACACGGCCTCCTCGTCGAACCCGAAGTCGCCCTGGGTGGCGTCGAAGAGGCGCACGGCGTTGCGGTGGGTCGTCAGCACGCCCTTCGGCCGCCCGGTGGAGCCCGAGGTGTAGATGACGTACGCCAGGTGGTCGGGGCCGCCGAGCGGGGCCGGGTCGTGGGCCGGCTGGTCCTCGAAGCGGTCGCGGCCGAGGTCCACGGTGTGACCCGGGTGGTCCACCGGCGCGGTTCCGTCGGTGATCACCACCTGGACGCCGGCGTCCGCGATCAGGAACGCGGTGCGCTCGGTCGGGTAGTCGGGGTCCAGCGGCAGGTAGGCGCCGCCCGCCTTGACGACGGCCAGCAGCGCGACGACCGTGTCCACCGTCCGGGCCATGGCGACACCCACCATGGTGTCCGGCCCGACGCCCAACGCGCGCAGCCGGTGGGCCACCCGGTTGGCCCGGCGGTTGAGTTCGCCGTACGTCAGGGCGGCGCCCGTGGTGTCGCTCACCGCGGGGCGCCCGGGGTGGCGGCGGGCCTGCGCCTCGACCAGCTGGTGCAGGGTCGCGTCGCCCGGCAGGTCGGGCTGGTGCTGCCGTCCGCCGTCGAGCACCTGCCGCCGCTCCTCGGCCGGCAGCAGCGGCAGGTCCGAGAGCCGGACCTCGGGATCGGCGGCCGCGGCGGCGAGCAGGGTGACCAGGTGGGTGGCCATCCGGGCGATCCGGTCGGCGTCGAAGAGCGCGGTGCTGTACCGCAGTATGCCGCGCAGCCCGTCGGGGCCGTCCGCGAACGCCGCGGTCAGGTCGAACTTCGCGGTGGCCGTGCTGAGGGGGTACTCCTCGGCGTGGACGTCGGGCAGGTTCCAGTCGACGGTCTCGGTGGTGTCGACGGAGAGCATGACCTGGAAGAGGGGGGTGCGGCTGAGGTCGCGCTCGGGGTGCAGCTCGTCGACCAGGCGCTCGAAGGGGAGGTCCTGGTGTTCGTAGGCGCCCAGCGTCACCTCGCGCACCCGGTCGAGGAGTTCGCCGAAGGTGGGGTCGCCGGAGAGGTCGGTGCGCAGCACCAGGGTGTTGACGAAGAAGCCGACCAGCGGCTCGCTCTCGGACCGGTTGCGGCCCGCGATCGGGGTGCCGACCACGATGTCGTCCTGCCCGCTGTGGCGGGCGAGCAGGACTTGGAGGCAGCCGAGCAGCACCATGAAGAGGGTGACCCGGCGGTCGGCGGCGAGGCGGCGCAGGTGGTCGGCGACGTCGTCGGGGACGGTGAAGTCGACGGTTGCGCCGTCGGTGGCGCGGGTGGCGCCGCGGGGGCGGTCGGTGGGCAGCTCGAGGGGGGTGAGGGCGGCCAGCGCCTGGCGCCAGTACTCCAGTTGGCCCGCCAGGACCGGACCCTGCAGCCACTCGCGCTGCCAGGCGGCGTAGTCGGCGTACTGGATCGGCAGTGCGGGCAGCGCGGGGTCCGCTCCGGTGCGGGCGGCCCGGTAACCGGCGCCGAGCTCGCGCACCAGCACGCCGGCCGACCAGGCGTCGGCCACGCTGTGGTGCAGCACCAGCACGAGCACGTGCTCGTCGGGGCTCTCGCGCACCAGCGTGGCGCGCCACAGGGGCGCGTGCGACAGGTCCAGCGGGGTGCGGGCCAGCCGGGCGACCTGGCGGTGGGTGTCGGCGGCGTCGGCGGCGGGCAGCACCGGCAGGTCGACCGGCACGTGGGGGAGGATCTGCTGGTGGGCCCGGCCCTCGGTGCTGACCAGGGCGGTGCGCAGCACCTCGTGGCGGGCCACCAGGTGCGCCAGCGCGGTGCGCAGCGCGTCGGTGTCCAGCGGGCCGTGCAGCCGCCAGGTCAGCGGGACCAGGTACTCGGCGCTGCCGGGCTCCAACTGGTCGAGGAACCAGAGCCGTTGCTGACCGAAGGAGAGCGGCAGCGGGCGACTGCGGTCCGCCTGCCCGATCGCGGGCTGCCGGGCCTCGCCGGGGCGGACGCGTTCGGCGAGCTCGGCCACGGTGGGGGCTTCGAAGAGCAGGCGCAGCGGGATCTCGAAGCCGTGGTCCCGGGCCAGCCGGGAGACCACCCGGGTGGCCAGCAGGGAGTGGCCGCCGAGGGCGAAGAAGTCGTCGTGGACCCCGACCTCGTCGAGCCCGAGGACCTGGCACCAGACCTGGGCGATCGCCCGCTCGGTCGGGGTGCGCGGGGCGACCAGCCGGGCGCCCAGGTCCGGGCGGGCGGTGTCCGGCGCCGGCAGCGCAGCCCGGTCCACCTTGCCGCTGGCGGCGATCGGCAGCTCGGGCAGCACCACGAAGGCGGCGGGTACCAGGTACGACGGCAGCGCCTGCGCCAGCCAGTCGCGCAGCTCCGCGGTGTCCGGCGCCGCATCGCGGGCCACCAGGTAGGCGACCAGGCGGTGGTCACCGGGCAGGTCCTCGCGGGCCACCACCACCGCCTCGGCGACGTCCGCCCGGGCCAGCAGCCGGGCCTCGACCTCGCCGGGTTCGATCCGGTAGCCGCGGATCTTCACCTGGTGGTCCGCCCGGCCCAGGTACTCGAGCTCGCCCGCCGCGGACCAGCGGCAGACGTCACCGGAGCGGTAGAGCCGCCCGCGGCCGAAGGGGTCGGGCACGAAGCGCTCGGCGGTCAGGCCGGGGCGGCCCAGGTAGCCGCGCGCCACGCCGTCCCCGCCGATGTACAGCTCGCCCGGCACGCCGACGGGGCAGACCCGCAGCTCGGCGTCCAGCACGTACAGCCGGGTGTTGGCGATCGGACGGCCGATCGGCACGCTACCGTCCGCCGGCAGCCGCGGGCCGCGCATGGTGTGCACGGCGCAGCCGACGACCGTCTCGGTGGGGCCGTACTCGTTGACCAGGTAGCGCAGCGAGCCGAGCAGCTCGAAGGCCCGGTTGGCGAGCGCGGTCGGCAGCCGCTCGCCGCCGAGGACCAGCGCGGTGGGGTGGGTGACGGGTCCCGCGGGGGCGGCGCTGCTCGCAGCCTCGGTCCCGCTCGCGTCGTCGATCCCGCTCGCAGCCGCGGTCTCGGCCTCGGTGAGGATCGCCAGGTGCGCGGGGGTGAGCTTGAGCAGCGCGGCCCGCTGCCGGGTGCCGGCCGCGAGCAGGTCCTCCGGCCCGGTGGACTCCGGCAGCACGTGCACGGACCGGCCCTGCAGCAGCGGCAGGAAGACGCTGGTCACCGACATGTCGAAGATCAGCGGGGAGTGCAGCAGCGCGCCGACCGGCCCGTCCGGGGCGTAGCTCCGGGCGGCCCACTGCAGGTAGTTGGCCAGACCGCCCTGGGTGACCTGGACGCCCTTGGGCGCCCCGGTGGAGCCCGAGGTGTAGATCACGTAGGCGAGTTGGGCGGGGTGACCGGCCAGCTGGGGATCGGCGGCGGAGTACTGCCCGAACGCGTCGCGGTCGAGGTTGACCACCCGCCCCCGGTAGCCGGCCGGGATCGTGGCGGCGGTCGCGTCCGCCGTGACCAGCACCGGCGCGGCCGTGTCCGTCAGCAGGAACGCCACCCGGTCGGCGGGGTGCTCCGGGTCGAGCGGGAGGTAGGCGCCGCCCGCCTTGAGGACGGCCAGCAGCGCCACGATGACGTCGGCGCGCCGCGGCAGGCAGACCGCGACGATCACGTCCGGGCCGACGCCCGCCGCCCGCAGGTGGTGGGCGAGGCGGTTGGCGCGGGCGTTCAGCTCGCCGAAGGTCAGGCGGCTGCCGTCCTCGTCGCTGACCGCCAGGTCGTCCGGCTGCGTCCGGGCCCGGTCCGCCACCAGTTGGTGGATCCCCCGGTCGGCCGGGTAGGGCACCGCGGTGGCGTTGTGCTCGTGCACCAGCAGGCGGTGTTCGTCCGCGGGCAGCACGGGCAGCTCGGAGAGCCGGCTGCCGGGACGGACGCCGCCGAACAGGGTGCCCAACTGCGCGGCCAGCCGGGTCATCCGGTCGGCGTCGAAGAGCGCGGTGCTGTAGCGCAGGGTGGCGTGCAGGCCGTCGGGGTCCTCCGAGAAGGTCGCGGTCAGGTCGAACTTCGCGAGGTCCCCGGTGAACGGGTAGTCCTCGATCTCGACGCCGGGCAGCTCCCAGCCGACCGCCTCGGTGGTGTCGACCGAGAGCATGACCTGGAACAGCGGGTTGCGGCCGAGGTCGCGCTGCGGGTGGAGCTCCTCGACCAGCCGCTCGAAGGGGAGGTCCTGGTGCTCGTAGGCGCTCAGCGTCACCTCGCGGACCCGGTCCAGCAGTTCGGCGAAGGTCGGGTCGCCGGAGAGGTCGGTGCGCAGCACCAGGGTGTTGACGAAGAAGCCGACCAGCGGCTCGAGCTCCGGCCGGTTCCGGTTCGCGATCGGCGTGCCGACCACGATGTCCTGCTGGCCGCTGTGCTGCGCCAGCACCACCTGCAGGCAGGCCAGCAGCACCATGAACAGCGTGACGCCCTGGCCGCGGGCGAGCTCGTTCAGCCGCTCCGCCACCGGTGCCGGCACCAGGAAGCGGTGGGTGGCCCCCGCACTGGAGCGCAGCTGGGCCCGGGGCCGGTCGGTCGCCAGTTCCAGCGTGCCGGCCGAGGCCAGCGCCCCGCGCCAGTAGGCCAGTTGCCGCTCCAGCTCCGGCCCGCTCAGCCAGTCGCGCTGCCAGGCGGCGAAGTCGGCGTACTGGATCGGGAGTGCGGGCAGCGCGGGGTCCGCCCCGGTCAGCGCCGCCCGGTAGCAGCGGTTCAGCTCGCGGACCAGCACGCCGGCCGACCAGGCGTCGCCGATGGTGTGGTGCAGCGCCAGCACGAGGACGTGCCGGTCCGCCGCCTGCTGGAAGAGCGCCGCCCGCCAGAGCGGGGCGCGGCGCAGGTCGAAGGGCCGGGTGGCGAACTCCTCGACCGCGGCCGGGTCGAAGGGCAGCACCGGCAGCTCGACGGGGACGGTGGGGGAGACCACCTGCCGCGGGGTCTCGCCGTCGGTGACCAGGGCGGTGCGCAGCGCCTCGTGCCGCGCCACCACCCGGACCAGGGCCGAGCGCAGCGCCGCCGCGTCCAGCGCGCCGGTCATCCGCCAGCCGACGTTGATCACGTAGTCGCTGCTGCCGGGCTGCAACTGCTCGAGGAACCAGAGCCGTTGCTGCGCGAACGACAGCGGGAGCTCCCGGTCGCGCGCGACCGGGCCGATCGGGACCTGGGCGACCGGGCCCGCATCGCCCGTCAGTGCGGCCAGCCCCGCCACCGTCCGGGCTTCGAAGACCGCCCGCAGCGGGAGGTCCAGGCCGTGGCGGTGCAGCCGGGAGACCAGCTGGGTCGCCAGCAGCGAGTGCCCGCCCAGCGCGAAGAAGTCGTCGAACACGCCGACCTGGTCGAGCCCGAGCACCTCGGCCCAGACCTCGGCGACGGTCTGCTCGACGGCGCTGCGCGGGGCCACGAAGGCCGAGGCCAGCTCGGGGCGGGCCGCGTCCGGTGCGGGCAGCGCCCGCCGGTCCACCTTGCCGTTGGCGGTCAGCGGAAGGGCGGGCAGGGTGACGAACACGGCCGGGACCAGCGGCGCCGGCAACGTGCGTTCGAGCGTGGCGCGCAGGCCCGGCACCGCGGTGTCGGCGGCCACCAGGTAGGCGATCAGCCGCGACTCGCCGACGGCGTCCGCGTCGGCCACCACCACCGCGTCGGTGACCCCGTCGCAGGCCCGCAGCGCCGCCTCGACCTCGCCGGGTTCCACCCGCACGCCGCGGATCTTGACCTGGTGGTCCAGCCGGCCCAGGTACTCCAACTCCCCGTCCGCCGACCACCGGCAGGCGTCACCCGTCCGGTAGAGGCGCCCCGGGCCGAAGGGGTCGGGCACGAAGCGCTCGGCGGTCGGGCCGGGGCGGCCCAGGTAGCCGCGCGCCACGCCGGCGCCGCCGATGTAGAGCTCGCCCGGCACCCCGGCCGGGCAGGGGGACAGCGCCTCGTCGAGCACGTGGATCCGGCTGTTGGTGATCGGCCGGCCCACGCCGTAGCGCCAGCCGTCGCGGTCCGGCGCCGGGGTGCGCGTGGTGGTCATCGTCGTCTCGGTGGGCCCGAACTGGTTGACCACGGTGCCCCGGAGCCAGTCGCACCCCGCCAGCCGGTCGGAGCGCAGCCGCTCGCCGCTGCTCAGCACCAGTCGCACCCGCGGCGCCCGCCCGTCGGGCAGCGGCACGGCGGCGAGTCGGTGCATCAGCGACGGCACGACGCTGAGCAGCACCGTCACCTGGTGGTCGACCAGCAGCTGCACGACGCGTTCCGGGTCGCGGCCGGTGTCGGGGTCGGTCACCAGCAGCTGCGCGCCGGCGGCCAGCGCCCCGAAGACCTCGCGCACCGAGGCGTCGAAGCCCACCCCGGCCATCGCGAGCGCGGTGTCCGCGGGGCCGAGCCGGTACTCGGTCCGCAGGAAGGCGAGGTGCGAGACGGCGCCCCGGTGGGTGGTCACCACGCCCTTGGGCCGGCCGGTCGAGCCCGAGGTGTACGTCACGTAGGCCGCGCCGGCGGGGTCCACCGCCACGTCCGGGTCGTCCTCGCAGCCGGCGGGCCGGTCGGAATCGGCCCAAGCAGGATCGACCCGGTCGGGGTCGGCCCAAGCAGGATCGGCCCAGTCGAGGTCGGACCAGTACAGGGTGCGCTCCCGGTACTCCGCGGGCAGCGCGGGGCCGGACCGGTCGGCGAGCACCAGCCGGGCGGCGGCGTCGCCGAGCGTGTACGCCAGCCGCTCCGCCGGCAGCGCCGGATCGAGCGGCAGGTAGGCGGCACCGCTCTTGAGCACCGCGAGCAGCGCGACGACGCTCTCCAGCGAGCGCGGCAGGCAGATCGCCACCAGCTGCTCCGGTCCGGCACCGCGGGCCAGCAGCCGGTGGGCGAGCCGGTTCGCCCGCGCGTTCAGCTCCCCGTAGGTCAGGCTGCGACCCGCGGTGTCGAAGAGCGCGGTCCGCGCGGGGAAGGCCCGGGCCTGCTCCTCGACGAGCTGGTGCAGCCCGGCGACCGGGAGCGGTTCGGCGGTGGTGCCGCTCCACTCGTCGAGGGCCCGCCGGTGCTCCCGCTCGGTCAGCAGCGGCAGTTCGGACAGGCGCCGGTGCGGCCCGGCGGCCACGGCGGCCAGCAGGGTGAGCAGGTGCCCGGCCGTCCGCTCGATCCGGTCGGCGTCGAACAGCTCGGTGCTGTAGCGCAGTTCACCGGAGAGGGCGCCGCCCTCGTCGACCATGGCGAAGGTCAGGTCGAACTTGGAGCCGCGCACCTCGATCGGGTGCTCCTCGACCACCAGCCCGCTCATCACTGGGCCGTCGATCCGCTCGTTCATCACCACCAGGACCTGGAACAGCGGGCTGCGGCCCGGGTCGCGGTCCGGCTGCAGCTCCTCCACCAGCCGGTCGAAGGGCACCTCCGCGTGGGCGTAGGCCTCCAGCGTGACCTCCCGGACCCGGTCGAGCAGCTCGACGAAGCTCGGGTCGCCGGACAGGTCGGTGCGCAGCACCAGGGTGTTGACGAAGAACCCGATCAGCGCCTCGACGTCCGCGCTGTCCCGGTTGGCGATGGGCGTGCCGACGGCCACGTCGTGCTGCCCCGTGTAGCGGCCCAGCAGCAGCTGGATCGCCGCGACCAGCAGGGTGAACGGCGTCGTCTTCCGCTCCCGGGCCAGCGCCCGCAGCCCGGCGGTCACCTCGTCGGGCACGGTGAACGCCAGACCGGCACCCGCGGTGGAGCGGGTGGCCAGGCGCGGTCGGTCGGTCGGCAGCTCCAGCGGTGCGACGCCGGCCAGCGCCGCGCGCCAGTGGTCGAGGTGCGCCGCGAGCTCGGGCCCGCGCAGCGCCGCGCGCTGCCGCTCGGCGTAGTCCGCGTACTGCACCGGCAGCTCGGGCAACTCCGGCTCGGTGCCGGCCAGGGCGGCGTTGTAGCAGGCGCTCAGCTCCGCGAGCAGGTTCTGGGTCGACCAGCCGTCCACCACGCTGTGGTGCAGGTTGAGGGCGAAGAGGTGGTCGGCCGGTCCGCTGCGGATCAGCGCGGCCCGCCACAGCGGCGGCTGCTGCAGGTCGAACGGTTCGCTCGCCAGTGCGGTCAGCGCGTCCTGGACCGCTCGCGGGGACGCCGCCTCGATCAGTGGCAGCTCGACCGGCAGCTGCGCCGAGACCACCTGGAGCGGAGTGTCGTCGACGACGGCGAAGGCGGTCCGCAGCACCTCGTGTCGGGCCACCACGCGCGCCAGCGCGGACCGCAGCGCGGCGACGTCCGGTGCACCGGTCAGCCGCCAGGCCATCGGGACCGAGTACTCCACCGAACCCGGCTCCAGCTGATCCAGGAACCAGAGCCGCTGCTGCGCGAACGACAGTGCAGCGCTGCGCTGCTGACCGGTCATCTTCCCCTCCGCCTAAGGATTCACGAGTTGCGTGTGCGCTGGACCGGGTCGGCGCCGACGAGCCGCCCGAACTCCTGCGGCGCCACGTTGCCGCCGCTCACCACCGCCACCACGCCGGGGGACGACGGCAACCGCCGCGCGCCCGCCAGCGCCAGCGCGCCCGTCGGTTCGATCCGCATCCCCTGCCGTGCGAGGTCCCGCATGGCGGCGATCACCTCGGTGTCGTCCACCACGACCACCTCGTCGACCAGCCGCTGCACCAGCGGGAAGGTGAACTCCCCGGGCGTCTGGGCGAGGACGCCGTCGCAGATGGAGACCGGCGGGTCGATCATGACGCGCCGCCCCAGCGCGAGCGAGCGCGCGGTGTCGTCCGCGCCGGCCGGTTCCACCCCGACCACCCGCACCGGCCGGCCGCTCGCGGCCGCCGCCACCGCGATGCCCGCCAGCAGGCCGCCGCCGCCGACCGGCGCCACGATGGTGCGGGCCCCCGGCAGTTGGGCGAGGATCTCGAAGCCCACGGACGCCTGGCCGGCCACCACCAGGGGGTGGTCGAAGGACGAGACCGACACCGCGCCGGTCGCCTCGGCGATCTCGCGCACCCGCTGTCCGCGGGCGTCGTTGCCGCCCGGGCACGGCACCACCCGGGCCCCGAGGCCGCGGATGAGGGCCTGCTTGTGCCGGCTGGAACTCTCGGTCATCACCACGGTCGTGGCGACGCCGAGCTGCTTCGCGGCCCAGGCGACGGCGATGCCGTGGTTGCCGGAGGAGCCGACGACCACCTCCTGGGCCCCGAGCGCGGACAGCGCGCTGTACGCGCCCCGGAACTTGAAGGAGCCGGTCACCTGGAGGTTCTCGCACTTGAGCGCGATCCCGGTCAGGTGGTCGGTGCGGATCGGGGTGGTGCGCACCGTGCCCGCCAGGCGCTCGCGCGCCGCGCGGCAGTCCGCAGCGAACGCCGGGGCCCGGACGGTCCTCATCGCAGGGTGGTCCGGGCCGGGGCCGCCGGTCCCCGCCCGGTCACCGGGCCTGCTCCGCCTGCTCCAGGTGCCGGCGCAGGCTCAGCGGGCGCATGTCGGTCCACACCCGGTCGATGTGCTGCAGGCACTCCTCCTTGGTGCCGCGGGTGCCCTCGGCCCGCCAGCCCTCCGGGAGTTGCTTGGTGTCGCGCCAGATCGAGTACTGTTCCTCCTCGTTGATGACGACCTGGTAGATGACGTCGCTGTTCTCGGCCATGGCCGGACCCCTGTTCTGGTACGGGTGGAAGTCGTGGTGCGGCTGTGGTGCGAGCCGACTTGTGGTGCCTGCCGGGTGGCATGGTGAGCCGGGCCGGGTGGCGGGCCGGCTGTCGTGGCGGTGCGGAGGTCAGAACTGCAGCGCGGTGCGGAGCAGCACGTCGGCCCCCGTCACCAGGTCCTCCGGCGCGGTGTACTCCTGCGGGGCGTGGCTGATCCCGCGCCGGCTCGGCACGAAGATCATCCCGACCGGCGCCAGGGCGGCGACGATCTGCGCGTCGTGGCCGGCGCCGCTGTACATCGGCAGGCAGGGCAGGGCGAGTTGCTCGGCGGCCGCGCGGATCGCCTCGCGCACCGGCGCCGCGGTGCTGACCGCGTCCGAGCGCATGGTGGTGCGCGCCTCGATCCGGGTGCCGCAGGACCGCGCGATCCGGTCGGCCTCGGCGCACAGCGCGGCCTCGGCCGCGCGCAGCCGGTCCATGTCGCCGTCGCGGATCTCGGCGGACATCGTGACCAGGCCGGGGACCACGTTGGTCTGGCCGGGCTGGACCTGCAGGATGCCCACCGTGCTGACCGCGCAGAGCTTCTCGTCCTTGGCGATGCCCTTGATCGCGAGGACCAGTTGGGCGGCCGTCACCAGCGCGTCGCAGCGCTGCTCCATCGGGGTGGTGCCGGCGTGCATCTGCTCGCCGTGCACCGTGAACTCGACCATGGTGCGGCCCACGATCCCGTCCACCACGCCGATCGGCACGTGGTTGGCCTCCAGCACCGGGCCCTGCTCGATGTGGATCTCCAGGTACACGCCGACCGAACCGGGTGCCCAGGCGGCCCGCGCCACCGCGTCGAGGTCGCCGCCGGCCCGGGCGAGCGGCTCGCGCAGCGAGCACCCCTGCCGGTCGACCGCCGCGGTGGGGTCGGTGAGCTGCCCGGTCAGCGCCAGCGAGCCCCAGAACGGGACCGGGAAGCGGGCGCCCTCCTCGTTGGCGAAGGCGACCACGACCGGCTCGTAGCGGGTCGGCACGTCGTGCTCGGTCAGGACCCGCAGCACTTCGAAGGCGGCCGCGACGCCGTACGCGCCGTCGAGCGCCCCGCCGCGCGGGACGGTGTCGATGTGCGAGCCCATCAGCAGCACGGGCCGCTCCGAGCCGGCTGCGCGCCGCCGGACCAGCAGGTTGCCGGCCTGGTCGACCTCGGCCAGCAGGCCCGCCTCGGCCGCCAGTTGCCGCAGGTACTGCCGGGCGGCGTCGTCCTCCGGGGTGAAGCCCAGGCGGGTGATGCCGCCGTCCGGGTCCCGCCCGTGGTCGCTGAGCCCGCGCAGTACCGCCAACATACGGGCCCCGTCGACGCGGATGTCGGCGTGGGCGGCCGCGGCCGGACCCAACGGGTCCACCGGGGCGTCCTGGTCGGAAGCATGGATCTGCGGCGGGCATTCCTCGGTGCGAGAGTCCAACGGGAGCTCCGATGACGGACGAACCATGCGGGCTCGCATGGTGGGGATGGAATCAGCCGCTGCCACTGCGGTCTTCGGACGTGCCGGTCGATGCTGCCAGGCTGCCGCGGTGTCGGGAGGGCAGGCTGCGCCGTGCCGACAATGCGGGGAAGTCGGGCAGGGATTTCTTGCCGGATATCCGGCCGGGGCAGGTATTCCGCCCCCGGCGCGGCCGCTGGCCGATCTGCGAAGTTCACGTACTGTGCTGAAAGCTTGACGAGATACGCTCATGTCACTTCGAGGCCGCACCAGCATGCCTCAAGCGGAATGCTGCGTCAACCGTCGTGGATCAAGCCCTGGTTGCCCATTCATGCCCGCTGTCCTGCAGGCCGTCGGCGTGCCGTGCTCGGCAGGTGTGGACCGGGGGGGTTGACGGCGTTCATCCGAGCTGATCTGCTGAGGCCCGAAAGGACGAGGCGGGTGTGCACTGTCGAGGCGATCGGGCCGGGCGTGAGACATCCCGCGGGATCCTCTCCGGAACCACCCGCTTTCCCCGTGCGGCAGCGGTGCGCCCCAACCGGGCGCTCCCGCAACCGGGTTCCGGCCCCCGGCGAATCACCAGTCCCTCGTCCCCTGTGCCCCGGACGGAGCGTACACATGCGATTCGGCATCATGTTCTTCGCCGCCTCTCCAGGGGGCGGCGCGGAGGAGACCTACCGCACCATGCTGGAAGCCGCCCGGCTGGCGGACGAAGGGGGGCTCGCCGCGGTCTGGACCCCGGAGCGGCACTTCGACGAGTTCGGCGGCGTCTTCCCCAATCCGGCGCTCACCAGCGCGGCCCTCGCCGCCGTGACCCGACGGATCCAGGTGCGCGCCGGCAGCCTCATCTCCCCGCTCCACCACACCGTCCGGATCGCCGAGGAGTGGTCGGTGGTGGACAACCTCTCCTCCGGGCGGGCCGCGGTCTCGTTCGGCTCGGGGTGGAACACCAACGACTTCGTGTTGCAGCCCGACGCCTACGAGAACCGCCACCGGACGATGGAGGAGCAGGTCGCGACCGTCCGACGGCTGTGGCGCGGCGAGCCGGTCGAACTGGTCAACGGCAGCGGGCGGCCGACCCAGGTGCGGCTGTACCCCAAGCCGGTGCAGCCGGAGTTGCCCGTCTGGTTCACCTCCTCGGGCAATCCGAAGACCTTCGCCGCCGCCGGCGCGGCCGGCGCCAACCTGCTGACCCACCTGATCGGCCAGGACCTGGGCGAACTGACCGAGAAGATCGCGCTCTACCGCGCGGCCCGGGCCGAGCACTGCCCCGACGCCGGCGAGGGGGTGGTCTCGTTGATGCTCCACACCCACCTGGACGCCGACGCCCAGGAGGCCGAACGTCGCTCCCGCGGACCGTTCCGGGAGTACCTGCGCTCGGCCGTGGTGCTGGAACGCAAGTCCGCGGTCGGCGGCGGCACGATCAGCGGCGGCCACACGCTCCCCGAGGAGGAGCTGCCCGCGGACCTCGTCGAGGACCTGCTGGACATCACGTACGAACGCTACCTGCACCACGGCTCGCTGATCGGCTCGCCCGGCAGTTGCGGGCCGATGGTGGAGCGGCTGACCCGGGCCGGTGCGGACGAGGTGGCCTGCCTGGTCGACTTCGGTCTGAGCAGCAGTCAACTCCTGGGCGGGATCAAACCCTTGATCGAACTCGCCGAGCTGTCCCGATGACCCGGAGCTGAGGGGTGGGCGTGCGCTTCCTGGTGCTCGGTCCACTCGCGATCGAAGATCCGCCGTGGTCCGCCGACAAGCTCCCGCCACGGCAGCGCACCGTCCTCGCCACCCTCCTGTCGCAGGCCGGCAAGGTCGTGCCGGTGGCGCAGCTGGTCGACGCCGTCTGGGACGGCCGCCCGCCCCGGACGGCCCGGAGCCAGATCCACATCTGCGTGTCGCGCCTGCGGCAGGGCTTCGCCGCCATCGGCCTGCCCGACGTGATCGTCACCCGGCCGCCCGGCTACGCGCTGCGGGTCGTGGCGGACCAGGTGGACCTGCACCTGTTCCGGTCGCGGGTGGCCGAGGGCCGGGCCGCGGTGCGGACCGGCGACCTCGCCGCGGGCGCCCGGCTGCTGCGCCGCGCCCTCGCGCTCTGGCGCGGCCGGGCCTTCGCGAACGTCGAGAGCGAGCGGGTGCGCTCCGCCGCGGTGTCGCTGGCGGAGGAGCGGCTCGCCGTCGTCGAGGAGTGCATCGACGTCGAGATCCGGCTCGGCCGGCACCGCGAACTGATCGGGGAGCTCACCGAGTTCACCGGCGAGCACCCGTTCCGCGAGCGGCTGCGCGCGCAGCTCATGCTCTGCCTCTACCGGGCCGGCCGGCAGGCGGCCGCCCTGGCGGCGTTCCAGGAGGCCCGGCGGCTGCTCAGCGACGAACTCGGCCTCGAGCCCGGCCGCGAGCTGCGGGAGTTGGAGGCCGCGATCCTGGGTGCGGACCCCGCCCTCGAATCGGTGACCAGCCCCGCGCCCTACGGTCGCGGCGGCCCGGCGCCCGCCCGCCCGGTCGCGGTCGGCCCATCGTCGGTCGTGCCGCGGCTGCTGCCCGCCGACATCGCGGACTTCACCGGCCGGACCGGGATCACCGCCCGGCTGCGCGGCCGGCTGGCCGGCGAGCGGGAGGGCCGCACCGGGCCGGACCGCCTCGCCCCACCGCTGGAGATCATCACCGGCAAGGGTGGCATCGGCAAGACGACGCTCGCGGTCCACCTCGCCCACCGGCTGGCCGACCGGTACCCGGACGGGCAGCTCTACGCCTCGCTGCGGGACGGCGCCGCCCGGCCGGTCGACCCCGCGCAGGTGCTGGAGGCGCTGCTGCGCGCCCTGGGGGTGACCGACCGGGAGCTGCCCGAGGCCCGCGAGGCCCGGGCGGCCCGCTACCGGGACATGCTGGCCGGCCGCCGGGTGCTGATTGTCCTCGACGACGCCGTCTGCGAGGACCAGGTGCTGCCGCTGCTGCCGGGGACGCCGTCCTGTGCGGTGCTGATCACCTGCCGCGCCCGGCTCGCCGGCCTCGCCGGGGCCCAGCAGTCGGTGCTCGGCGAGTTCGGCACCGAGGAGTCGGTGGCCCTGGTCGAACGGGTGCTGGGCCAGGACGCCCGGGCCCGCGACACGGCGCAGCTGCGGCTGCTGGCCGAGCTCTGCGGCGGCCTGCCGCTCGCCCTGCGGATCGCGGGGACCCGGCTCGCCGCCCGGCCGCACTGGAACCCGGCGCAGCTCACCTCCCGGCTCACCGACCGGACCCGGACCCTGGACGAGCTCACCTACGGCTCCCGGGGCGTGCGGGAGAGCATCGCGCTCAGTTACCGGGAGCTGCCCGGCGAGGCCCGCCGGCTGTTCCGGCTGCTCAGCGTCGTCGACGCGCCCGACGTCGGCAGCTGGGTCGCCGCGGCCCTGCTCGGCGTGGGGCTGGAGCAGGCCACGGACGTGCTCGGCGCGCTCACCGACGTGCACCTGGTGGAGGCCGAGTTCCGGGCGGGCGGCCCACCGCGCTACCGGGTGCACGACCTGATCCGGCTCTACGCGCGCGAGCAGCTGGACAGCGTCGAGTCGCCGGGCGAGCGCCGCGCGGCCTGGCACCGGACGGTGGGGGCGTGGCTCTTCCTGGCCGAGCAGGCGCACGCGCTGGGGGGCGGCGGCCCGGGCACCGTGACCGGCGGGGAGAGCGGGCGCTGGGTCTTCTCGCCGAGCGAGGTCGGCGCCATCGTGGGCGATCCGCTGGACTGGCTGGCGGGCGAGCAGTACGCCCTGGGCGCCCGGTTGCTGGGCACGGCGCAGCGCGGCGACCAGGTGGGGAACTGGCCGCCGGCCGAGGACCCGGTGACCGCCGGGGCCGCACCTGGGCCGCCCGGGCCGCCCCGGGGTCAGGCGCCGATCACCTCGTGGGTGCGGTCCCCGAGGAGTGCGGCGGTCTCCAGCGTGTCCAGGGCCTCCTTGGGGCTGGACGCGATCCACAGCGGCCCGCCGACCACCCGGTCCGCGTAGCCGCGACGGGGCAACTCCTCCAGCAGCCCGACCAGTTGGCTCCAGATGCCTTCGGTGTCCAGCAGCACGCAGGGCTTGCTGAGCAGCCCGAGGGTCTGCAGGGAGATCACGTCGAGCACCTCGTCGACGGTGCCGAACCCGCCGGGGAGCGCGAGGAAGGCGTCGGACGCGTCGAGCATGTAGCGCTTGCGGTCGAACATGTCGTCCGTGATCACGTGCCGCTGCGCGGGGGCCTGCTGGGCGCGCTCGCGCTCGTACAGGAACTTGGGGACCACCCCCGTGATGGGCGCGCCGGCCGCGGCGGCGGCCCGGGCCACGGCTCCCATGATCCCGGCGCCCCCGGCCCCGTAGAGCAGGTGGTGCCCGCGCAGGCCCAGTTCCGTGCCGGCCTCGGTGGCCGCCTCGACCGCGGCGGGCGAACCGCCGCTGCGCGCGCCGGCGAAGACGCAGACGGTCAGCGCTCGTCCGGTGCTGGCCGGACGGGCGGACGGGCGTGCGTTGATCATCGTGGCTCTCCTCACGGTCGACTGCCGACGGCCTGACCGATGCTGGCAACGCCCGCTATCCGCGCGGCTTCCGGCGACTATCCGGCCGCGATGGCGACCGGATGCCGGGCCGATAGAGCGCGCCTGGACCGTGGATCGAGGCAGTCGCCCTCCCGAGTCCGCGGGTCCACACAGAGAGATCAGCCGATGCCCCTCACGCAGCACCGCCTCACCCACGCCGAGCCGGCGCAGGAGCACGCCTGGATGGAGCAGGCCATCGGCCTCGCCGTGAGCAACGTCGGGGCCGGTGGCGGGCCGTTCGGCGCGGTCGTGGTGCGCGACGGCGCGGTCCTCGGGCAGAGCGGCAACCGCGTCACCGAGTCGTACGACCCCACCGCGCACGCCGAGATCATGGCGATCCGCGCCGCCTGCCGGAACATCGCCGACTTCCGCCTCGACGGCGCGCTGCTGGTGAGCTCCTGCGAGCCGTGCCCGATGTGCCTGACGGCGATCCTGTGGGCCCGGGTGGACCGGGTGCTGTTCTCCGCCGACCGCCATGACGCGGCCGCCGCCGGCTTCGACGACCTGGAGTTCTACCGGCTGCTGGAGCGTCCGCGCTCCACCTGGTCGATGCCGGTCACCCGGCTCGCCCACGACCGCTCGACCCAGCCCTTCGCCACCTGGACGGCCCACGCCGACCGGATCGACTACTGAGCCCGGACGGAGGACGCCTCCCATGTCTCCCCGCGCGAACCAGCTCGCCGACGACAGCGCGAGCCACGGCACGAACGACGCCCCCGCCGCCCGCCGGCTGCGCGGCCCGGCCCGCCAGGAGGACGCCGGGCACGACCCGATGACCGACTGGTGGCACCCGGTCGGCTGGGCGGCCGACCTCGGGGACGCCCCGCGGCGCACCGTGCTGCTGGGCCGCTCCCTGGTGCTCTGGCGCGACGGCGACCGGGTCCCGCGCTGCCTGCGCGACCTGTGCGTGCACCGCGGCACGGCGCTCTCGCTGGGCGAGGTCCACGACGGGCAGCTCACCTGCCCCTACCACGGCTGGCGCTTCGCCGGCACCGGGCGCTGCACCGCGATCCCGCAACTGCCCGCCGACCGGCCGATCCCGGCCGGCGCCGAGGTCCCCGCCTTCCGCTGCGAGGAGCGGCACGGCCTGCTCTGGGTCTGCCTGGGCGAGCCGCGGGCCGACATCCCCGACTTCCCCGAGTACGGCCGCCCCGGCTTCCGGCACGCCGCCTGCCCGCCGTACCGGTGGCGCACCAGTGCCGCCCGGATGGTGGAGAACTTCACCGACTTCGGGCACCTGGGCTGGCTGCACGACGGGCTGCTGGGCAGCCGGGACGACGTGGTCGTCCCCGAGCACACCGTCCAGCGGACGGGACACGAACTGCGCTACGGCATCACCATGAACGTCCCCGCCGCCGACGGCATCAATGACCTGGCCGACAAGACCGGCACCATGACCAACAGTTACCTGCTCTCCCTGCCGCACGCGATCCACCTGCGCAGCCACTACCCGGACTCGGGCCACAGCCGGGTGCTCTTCTTCGCCGCCCAGCCGGTCGACGAGCACACCTCGATCGGGTACTGCTACCAGTCCCGGGACTTCGACCTGGACGGGGACGACCGCCGGTACGTCGAGTTCCAGGAGGTGCTGGCCGAGCAGGACCGGGTGGTCGTCGAGAGCCAGCGCCCGGAGGAACTGCCCGCGGACCTGGCCGACGAACTGCACCTGCGCTTCGACCGCGTCGCCGTCGCCTACCGCAGGGCGCTGGCCGACCACCACCTGGTGGCGGGCACTCCGCCGCGGGCCTGACGCACCCGCCCGGCCGTGATCCCGCCCCGGTCGTGATCCCGCCCCGCCGCCCGGTGCCGGTCAGCGGAGCAGCGGGACCTCGCCCACCTCATGGACCCCGGCGGCCGGGGTCCGGCGCACCGGCATCTCCAGGACGGCGCCCGAGCGGTGGCCCTCGACCGTTCTGACCAGCCGGAACCCGTAGCCCAGGTAGTAGGCGTGCAGGCCCGGGTTGTCGCGCCAGGCGTTTGCGCGGACCAGCTCGGCGCCCGCCAGCGCCGCCCGCCACCGGGCCCAGTCGGCCAGCCGGGCGCCGATGCCCCGACCGGCGTACCGGCGATCGACCGTGAAGCGGCTGAAGTAGCGTGCCTTCGCGGTCAGTTCCGCGGGCGTCCAGAGCCGCGGGCTCCCGCTGGGCCGGTCGGTCAGGGTGGCGATGGGCTCGCCGCCGGGCTCCAGCATCGCCACCACGGTGGCGCCGCACTCGATCCAGCCCAGGGCGTGCGCGGCGTCCAGCGGCTCCGACCACTGCGGCGAGCCGTGCTCCCGGGCGATCCAGGCCGCGGCACCCGCGCGGAGGGCCGCCAGCCGGTCCAGGTCGGCCGGGACGGCCGCCCGGACGTGCAGCGGCGGCGGGGCGGTCAGCACGGCTCGAAGGCGAAGGCGGCGCGCAGCGCGTCCGTCAGCAGGCGCCCCTGCGAGTTGAGCGTCGCGCCGTCCGCCGAGGTCAGCGCGTGGCGGGTGACGAGGCGGGCGAGTGGCGCACCCGAGTGGACCACCGTGCCGGCGGCGGGCAGCTGCTGCAGCACGCAGTCGTCCGGCCCGCACTCCAGCAGCCCGAAGCCGGCGCCGCAGCGGTGCAGCCCGCCGTCCTTGAGCCGATGCAGGCCGCCGGTCGGCGCCGCGGCGACCCGGGCGGTGGGGCCGGTGTGCCGGAGCACCAGCTGGCAGCCGCCGACCGGGTCGAGGCGCGGCTCGGCGCGGGTGGTGTGGCCGTACCGCTCCAGGACGTGGCGCAGCGCGCTGGGCACCACCTGCTCCGCCAGTTCGAGCTCGCCGAGCAGCCAGCTGGAGCCCTGCATCCGGCAGTTGAGCTCCAGCAACACCGGGGTCGGCCCGGCGACGACGAAGTCCGCGCCGAACAGGCCCCGGTAGCCCAGCGCGGCCAGCTCCGCGCCGACCCGCGCCACCGTGTCACGGGCCCGGTCGAGGGCGAGCGGCGGCAGCGCGGCGGGTGCCTCGAAGTCGCAGCCGGAGTAGGCGCCGAACGGTGCGCCGAGGCCCTCAACGTGGGTCAGCTGGACGGACGGCCGCAGCACCGAGACGGTGCCGTCCCCGCTGACCAGCGCGTGCACGTTGATCGGAGTGCCCTCGGTGTACCGGCTGACCAGCCACCGCTCGGCGGGGGCGAGCCGGCGCAGGTCCTCCTCGCCGGTGACCAGGTGGGTGCCCCGACCGCTGGAGCCCTTGGGCGACTGCACGACGTAGACCTCGCCGAACCGGCGACGCAGCGCCCGGTGGTCGAGTTCCCCGACCACGGTGTCGTGCGGCGTCAGTGCCCCGAGTGAGCGGAACCACGCACGCTGGGCGATCTTGTCGGAGAGCACCGGGAGGACCGGGTCGGGCGCGGGCAGCAGCAGCCGGGCGCCGAGCCGCGCCAGCGCGTCCTGGGCGTGCGGGCGCAGGTTCATGTAGGGGAGCAGGCCGAGTTCGCGCCCGCGCCAGGCGTGGCGCTCGGGTTCGGGAAGCCGGTGCACCAGTTCGTCGAGCCAGCTGCCGCTGTTCGCCGCGGCCCGGACCCCGGTGACGGTCTCCAGCGCGTGGCACGTGACGCCGAACTCGTCCGCCCAGCCGGCGTCCGCGGCCTCGATGCCGAGGACGGTGGAGAGGCAGCCGGCCCGCAGCAGGGGCAGCAGGAAGAGCGGCCGGGCGCTGACGGAGAGCCCGGGCCGGGCCCGCAGTCGGTGGACCGCTTCGTCGTAGGAGATGATCACCACGCGATTATCGGGACGCCCGCGGCGCGCCCCGCGGACCCTGCGCCGCCGCGACGGCAACCCGCCCAGCGTGCGCGGGGTGGCGGCCGCCGGGCCGTCACTCGGCGGGATGAACGCCCGTCGTTGACGCACGGCGGTAGCTGCTGCCGTCGTTGCTCCGCGCCAGGCGGCCACCGGCGACCAGGTAGCGGCGCAGCGCCGGGAAGTCGTCGTGGACGGTGCGCAGCGCGTCGTTGACCTCCACCTCGCGGTACTCGCGCCCGGGGGCGAACAGGGTCTCGGCGAGGTGGTCGAGCAGTTGGTCGCGGCGGGCGGCCCTGCGCGGGATGGCGGTGAGCCGGCCCCGGTGGAAGAGGTCCGCGACCTGCCGGGAGCCGGTGTGCGGCTGTGGGCGGGAGTGGGCATCGGTCGCGGACATGGCGTCTCCTGGGCTCGACGGGCTTCGTCGGGCAGCGTCACACTCCGCCGCGGGGGCGGGCAACTGCTTTTCGGCCAGGCGCGGTTGGGCGATCACCGGCCGGGCGTGCGCGCCGGCGCCGGTGAGCCGCGCGGGTTCACCGGCCGGGTGGGGTGAGGTACTGGCGGCCGGCTATCTGCTCGAAGATCAGGTTGGTCCGGGTCTGCGCCACCGCCGGGTGGGTGGTCAGGTGGTCCACGACGAAGTCCCGCAGCGCCTCCGGGCCGGCGACACCGACGTGCAGCAGGTAGTCGTCGGAGCCCGCCATGTGGAAGACCGCCAGGACGCCGGGCAGGTCGGGGGCGGTGCTGCGGAAGCTCTCGTTCTGCTCGCGGGTGTGGGCGCGCAGCCGGACCGAGATCATCGCCTGCAGCGGCAGCCCGATCGCGGCGGGGTCGACCTCGGCCCGGAAGCCGCGGATGATCCCGCGCTCCTGGAGGGCGCGGGTGCGGGCCAGGCAGGTCGAGGGGGCGATGCCCACCGCCTCGGCGAGGGCGTTGTTGGGCAGCCGGGCGTTCTCGGCGAGGGCCCGGATGATCGCCCGGTCCACCTCGTCGATGGCGGCCCGGCGGGCCTGTGGATTGTTCGGCACGCTCCCCAGGATTCCCGCCGATCCCGTCGATGTGCAAGATGACGAGCCGATCATCCGAACATCCTTCAGTCGAGCTTCCGAAAAGCAGCGGAAAGTTCCATCCTTGCGGCGAGCGGCCCACCAGCTGCTCCTGCCGTGCCGCGCGCCGCGCGGGCCGGCCGCCCAGCGACCCCGGAGTCCGTGTCCATGAGCCCGACCGCCACCTTCGCCGCCGCGCCCGCCGTGGACTCCGCGCCCGCCGTGGACCCCGGGCCCGAGCTGGACGGCCGCGAGTTCGAGCTCCCCACCGCCGGGCTGGACGACGCCGAGCGGCTGCGCGCCCTGGACACGGTCGACGAGTACCTGACCCGCAAGCGCCGGCACCTGGTCGGCTACCAGGCCACCCAGGACATGCAGGGCACCGCGCTGGACCTGGCCCGGTTCATGCCGAACAACATCAACAACCTCGGCGACCCGTTCCAGAGCGGCGGCTACAAGCCCAACACCAAGGTCATCGAGTGCGCGGTGCTCGACTACTACGCGAAGCTGTGGCGCGCCAAGGGTCCGCACGACCCGGCCGACCCGGAGTCGTACTGGGGCTACATGCTCTCCATGGGCTCGACCGAGGGCAACATGTACGCGCTCTGGAACGCCCGGGACTACCTGAGCGGCAAGGCGCTGATCCAGCCGCCGACGGCCCCGTTCGACGCGCTGCGCTACGTCAAGGCCCGGCCCGACCGGAGCAACCCGAACGCGCACCGCCCGGTGGCCTTCTACTCCGAGGACACCCACTACTCCTTCGCCAAGGCGGTCCGGGTGCTGGGCGTGGAGACCTTCCACGCCGTCGGCCAGGAGCTGTACCCGGACGAGTGCCCGCTGCTCGACCCGGTCACCGGGCGCCGCGAGTGGCCCACCGAGGTGCCCTCCAGCCCCGGCCCCTCGGGCCTGTCCTGGGACGGGACGGGCGCGATAGACGTCGACGCGCTCGCGGTGCTGGTCGAGTTCTTCGCCGCGCACGGTCACCCGGTCTTCGTCAACCTCAACCTCGGCAGCACCTTCAAGGGCGCCCACGACGACGTCCGGGCGGTCTGCGAACGACTGCTGCCGATCTTCGAGGAGCACGGCCTGATCCAGCGCGAGGTGGTCTACGGCACCGACCCGGCCACCGGCGAGCCGCTGGTCGACCTGCGCCGCGGCTTCTGGATCCACGTGGACGGCGCCCTCGGCGCCGGCTACGCGCCGTTCATGCGGCTGGCCGCCCAGGACCCGGCCTACGGCTGGACCCCCGAGGTGGCGCTGCCGGAGTACGACTTCGGCCTCACGCTGCCCACCCGCGAGCACGGCGAGCTGGACCTGGTCTCCTCGATCGCGATGAGCGGCCACAAGTGGGCCGGCGCGCCCTGGCCGTGCGGCATCTACATGACGAAGGTCAAGTACCAGATCTCGCCGCCGTCCCAGCCGGACTACACGGGCGCGCCGGACACCACCTTCGCCGGCTCCCGCAACGGCTTCTCCCCGCTGGTCATCTGGGACCACCTGTCCCGGAACTCCTACCAGGACCAGGTGGACCGGATCCGCGGTGCCCAGGAGCTGGCCGACTACCTGGAGCGGCGCCTGCTGGCCATGGAGGCGGAGCTGGGCGTCGAACTCTGGCCGGCCCGCACCCCGGGCGCGGTCACCGTGCGGTTCCGCAAGCCGAGCCCCGAGCTGGTGGCGAAGTGGTCGCTCTCCTCCCAGGACGTGCTGATGGTCCCGGGCGAGGAGGCCAGCCGCCGCTCCTACGTGCACGTGTTCGTGATGCCCTCGGTCGACCGGGCGAAGCTGGACGCGCTGCTGGCGGAGCTGGCCGAGGACCCGGAGATCCTCGGCCGGCGCGGGGCCACGGCCGTGCCCGGCCAGCGCTGAACCGGGGAGTGCCGCCCGGCTGGCGCCGAACGCCCGCGGCTACGGTTCCTCGGCCGTGGCCTCCGCCAGGTCGGCGAGCAGTTCGGAGGCGGTGACCGGGTCCAGGTCGCCGAAGCGCAGCGGGTAGCGGTCGGCCGCGGCGGGCCGGTAGTCGCCCGGTGACCGGTCGAGCCAGACGGTCCGGAACAGCTGGTGGGCGGACTCGTCGAGGTTGCCGACCCAGAGGCCGTCCTCGAGCGCGATGACCAGGTGTACCCCGTCGCCGAGCGGCTTGGAGAACCAGCGCTCGATGCCGGCGTCCTGCGGGGCTCCGCGTTCCCAGCCGCGCTTGGTCAGGGCGAGCAGTCGGCCCACCGGGACGACGTGCTCCTCGAAGCGGCGCAGGCGGTGGTCGGTGGCCTCCTCGGGGGTCAGTCGGTGGACCGGGCGGCCGAGTTGGGGGAAGGGCTGGAGGATCTGGTAGTCGGCGACGAGCTCCGACCAGGCGGGCAGGGTCTCGCCCAGCAGTAGGGGGTGGGCGAGGCGGACGGTGGCGCCGTCGGGGAGGGTGAAGGCGTCGTCGTGGAGGTCGGCGAAGGTGCGGTCCTCGGCGACTCGGAAGGCCGTCGCGTCCTCGGTGCCCTCGGCGACCCAGACCAGGCGGCGCACCAGGTGGCCGAGCAGCGGGTGCCGGACGAACAGCTCGCGGAACTCACCCGCTGTCCATGACCGTTGGGCCACCATCGCGGCCTCCAGTCGGCGGATCTGGTCGGTGGCGATGGTGCGGACGTCTTTCTTCAGCCCGGCGAACCGCTTGCGTTCGGCCGGCGCGAGCTCCTGGTCGTCCCGCGCCCCGGGGGCCGGCAGGTCCTTGCGCCGCTTGCCGTCGCCGTCCAGCACGAAGGGTCGCAGCTGCTCGTCGAAGCCCACGGTGAACCGGCGCGGGCCGTAGTCGATCACCGTGGTGCCGGCCGCGTCCAGGCCCAGGTCCGGGACCAGCCGGTCGGCCAACTGCTCACCGCTCAGGCCCAGGCCGTCCGCGATCTCGGTGATCTTCTCCTGCGCCCGTTCCTTGAGCGCCTTGAACTTCACCCGCTGCGCCAGGCTGTTGAGGTGCAGCAGCGCGACGTCGGTGCCGATCCCGGCCAGCACGTCCAGCCCCTCCACCGCCCGGCGGTGCGCGCCCTCGCCGGGCCAGTCGCGCACGATCGGGGTGAGCCGGCGCACCGTCTCGTCGTTCCCGAGGAAGCCCAAGGCGTGCAGGATCCAGCTCTCCTTGGCGGGCAGGTCGGCCAGTCGCCACTCCTGGAACAGCTCCCAGGCGAACTCCGCCAGCGCCTCGTCCCGGCAGGCCTCCCGGACGACGGCGAGCCCGGGGTAGGGCGCGCCGGGCTTGGAGATCGCGAGCATGGTCAGCACGTGCCGCACGGCAGCCTCCGGCAGCGCCGTCCCCGAGCCGTTCAGCAGCAGCTGCGGCAGCGTGCCGGGCTGCACCCAGCCGGGCAGGGCGGGCAGCCTGCCGGGCAGGGTGGCCTCCAGCGGGTCGGTGGCCAGCAACTCGGCGACGAGCTCCGCGGCCTCGGCGCCGTAGCGGTCGGCCACGGCGGCCCGGAACTCCGTCGCGCCCACGTCGGCCGCGACCAGCCGCAGCGCCTGCTCGGCGGCCTGCCGGGCCGCTCCGACCGGGCCGACCGCGTCGGGCACCAGCAGCAGGCCGCCGTCGATCCCGTGCTCGCCGGCCTCCCAGCGGACCCGCGCCGCGTCGTCCGGCCGCAGGCCGGTGAGCACCCGCGGCTTGCGGGCGGTGCGCTTGCGGGTCCACGGCGGCGAGACCAGCAGCGGCGGCAGTTCCTCCGGCGGCGCCTCGGCGACCCGCGGCCGGGCGGGGTCGAGGGCGCGCAGCAGGTCGGCGGCGGCCTGGTCGAGGTGCGGCAGTAGCTCGGGCAGCACGGCCGGGTGGCGGGTCAGGTGGGTGGCGAGCAGCCGCCTGGCGGTGGGCGCGATCTTGCCGCCCCGGAGCGCGGCCGCGGCGAGCAGCCGGGTGGCTCGCACCGGGTAGCGCTCCATCGCGTCCTGGACGGCGGGCCGGACGCGCTTGTCGTCCAACCGGGCGAGCAGCACCTGAAGGGCGTCGTCGGTCGGGAACTCCACCAACGCCGCGGTGAAGATGCGCACCCGGTCGGAGTCGCGCGCGGCGACCGACCCCGCGACCGCCTCGGCGACCAGAGGGACGCAGCCCGCCCCGAGGGACTCGGTGAGGGTGGCGATCAGGTCCATCGACCAGTAGGGACGGTACTGGCTCGGAGCGACCCGGCTCACCTGCGCCGGGTCGTCCAGCGCGCGCAGCAGCAGGGGCCGCAGCGTGTAGTGGTCGTGGGCGCCGAGGCCGGGTTGGTCGAGCAGGCAGCCCTCGGCCCAGCCCGGGGTGCCCGGCGCCAGGTAGGCGGTGACGACCCGGAGGTGGGGTGTGGTGCGGTACTCCGCCAGCGCGGCGACGGCCTGCCGGTACGCCTCCTCGTCCGCGGCAGCCAGCAGCGCCCGCACCCGGTCCGTCGCCTGCGCCGTGAGGTGCGGCTGCGAGGACCCCAGCGGGGTGCAGAGCCGCAGTGGCCGGTACAGGGGGGAGACCCCGGGCCCGAAGCGCCCGGCGTCGATCCCGCACAGCTCGACCACCGCCCGGGCGGCGAAGGCCAAGCCGTGCCGCACCACCCAGGCATCGACGAACGGCGACTCGCTCCAGAGGCTGTGCCCCACGTACGGTGGCGCCAGGGCCGCCAGCACGGCGGCGCCGAGCGGATCCGCCGTGCCGGCCAGGTTGGCGCGCGCCAGGCGGACCAGCTCCGGGTCGGCCTGCGGATCGGTGAGGAGCGCCTCGACCACCTTCCGGTCCCGGGCGAGCCACTCCTCGGCCCGGTCGACCGCCGCCGGGTCGGCCGGTGGCACAACGCCCACCAGCCCGCCCCGCCGTGGCTGGACCAGGTCGTGCCAGGCGGCGGGCAGGACGAAGGTCTCCTCGTCCGGGGCCTGCCACGTCTCGGCCGACTCGTCCCCGACAAGCTTCCTGCGCGGCACGGCGGCCCCCTCCGGTTGATCAGTGCGCAAACCTTAGCGGCCGCCTCCGACAACCGGACCACGCTCGAGCCGGAAGCGGCGCCGGTACTCCGTGGGCGTGCTGTCCAGCTGCCGGCGGAAGGCCCGGACCAGGGTGTCGACGGTGCCGAAGCCGCAGCCGGTGGCGATGCGTTCGAGGGTGTCGTCCCCGGCTTCGAGCAACTGGCGGGCCCGTTCGACCCGGGCCGACTCGACGTAACCGGACGGGGTGGTGCCGAGTTCGGCCTTGAAGATCCTGGTGAGCTGGCGCTCGCTGACGTGGGCGACTGCGGCGAGGTCGGCGACGCTGAGCGGCCGGGCGAGGTTGGCGGTGACGTGCTGCCGCAGCTCCTCGACCCGGCGGGTGGTGGAGACGGGTTCCAGCGGGACACTGAACTGGCTCTGGCCGCCGGGGCGCTTGAGGTACATCACCAGCTGCCGGGCGACGCGCAGCGCGAGGGCCTCGCCGAAGTCGTCGGCGACCAGGGCCAGCGACAGATCGAGGCAGGCGCTGATGCCCGCGCCGGTCCAGACCTCGCCCTCGCGGATGAAGATCGGCTCGGGGTCGACCCGGACCGCCGGGTGGTCGGCGGCCAGTTGCGGCGCGGTCGACCAGTGCGTGGTGGCGCGCTTGCCGTCGAGCAGGCCGGCGGCGGCGAGCAGGTGCGCGCCGACGCAGACGGAGGCGACCCGGCGGGACCGGCCGGCCAGCGTCCGCACCTGCTCGACCACGGCGGGGTCGGTGCGGGGGTGGATCCGGCGCCGGCTGTCGACCTCGACCGAGCCCGGCACCAGCAGGGTGTCGATGCGCTGCGCGGCGGCCTGCGCGAAGGTCAGGTCGGGCAGCAGCCGGACGCCGGCGGAGGTGGTGACCGGGGCCAGGGTCTCGGCGGCGAGCCGGACCCGGTAGCCGGTCGGCTGGTCGCTCTCGCGCTGCACCAGCGAGAAGACCTCCGGGGGACCGGTGACGTCGAGCAGGTCGACGCCCTCGAACAGGATGATGACCACGAGTCGCTCGACAGGTCGCTCGACAGGTCGCTCGACCGGTCCCTCGACGGGTCGTTCGGCAGCTCGTTCGTCGGTGCTCACGCGGCCTCCGCTCGGTCGACGGACCCGATGTCCGGATCTGCAGGTTAGACGACATTGCCGACATCGGCCGGCCGCCCGTAGTTTTTCGGTGCGGGCCCGCCGGGGGTGGGTCCGCACAATTCCCACCCCGACCCGAGGCGGTACTGCAATGGCGACGACAACCCTGCGCGAACTCAACGGATTTGACGGGACCCCGGCCGTGCTCGCCGATTCGACGCTGATTCTCGTCGACTACCAGAACACCTATGTCGGCGGTGTGATGGAGCTGGCCGGCTGGCGGGCGGCGCTCGATTCCGCGGCCGCGCTGCTGGCCCGGGCACGGGCGGTGGGGGCGAAGGTGATCCACGTGGTCAACGACGGCGGTCCGGGCACCCCGTACGACATCCGGGCGGAGATCGGGCGGATCCACCCGAGCGTGGCACCCGTGGACGGCGAGCCCGTGGTGGTCAAGCAGGTCCCGGACGCGTTCCGCGACACCGACCTGGGCGCGCACGTCGACGCCGCCGGGCACCGGGACGTCGTCGTCGCCGGCTTCATGACGCACATGTGCGTGGCCTTCACCGCGGCCGGTGCGTTCCTGCGCGGCAACCGGGTCACCGTGGTCGCCGACGCCTGCGCCACCCGGGCGCTGCCCGCGCCGGCGCCGGCGCCGGCGGGGGCGGGGGTCGGTGCGGGCGCGGGTGCGGGCGAGCTGAGCGCCGAGCTGCTGCACCACGGCGCGCTGGCCACCATTGCCGACCTGTACGGCGTGGTGGTGGCCTCGGGGGAGTCGCTGGGCTGAGGACTTCCCAGCCACCGCCCAGGATCGCCCGCTTTTCCCCGGTTTCCGGTCGCGGTACGAGACCGTAACGTCACCGGACCCGGTGGGAAATAACAATTCCCTTCCGGGGCCGGTCCGACCCTGTCCGGAATTCGGGCCCGACCCCTAGGCTGCGGCGCGTGTCGATCCTTCGAAGACTTCGTCCTTCCGGTCCCCGCCTGCTGCCGGAACTCGACGACGTCAAACTCGGTCGCGTGCGGCGACAGCTGAATTCCCCGGGACTCCCAGGTCAGGACGAGATCCAGGTCGACCAGGTCGACCGGCTGCTCCAGGAGGCCGGGACGGACTGGGACCGCCGGGCCCACCGGTTCGGCGTGCTCGCCGACGCCGCCGCACGCTCCGGGCTGGCCCGCTCCTGGCGGATGCGCCGCCCGCGCAGCGGCGACGCGCTGGTCTTCGAGGCCTGGGTCGAGCTGGTCCGCGGCCGGCACGACGGCAGGATGGCGGACATCCAGGCCGCCGCGGACAGCTGCTACCGGGCCGCGGACGCGCTGCCCGAGGACCCCACGCCCTGGGTGGTGCTGCTCGCGATCCTGCGCCTGGCGCGCGCCGACACCCGCGAGGTCTTCCCGGTCTGGCACGAGGTGACCGCGCGCGACCCCTGGCACCGCGAGGCGCACCTGCAGATGCTGCGCTACCTCTCGCCGGAGGAGTGCGGCTCGCGCAGCGGCCAGTCGGAGTTCGTGCACGCGGTCCGGGCCGCGGTGCCGGTGACCGCCCCGGCCGCGGGCGTGGAGCTGACCTCGCTGGTGGAGGAGCACGCCCGCACCACCGCCAAGGGCGGCGTGGAAGCACTGCTGATCCGCAACCTCTGGACCAACAACCGCGGCACCACCGCCCTGGACACCGTGCTGGCCGACTGGCCCCGCCCCGGCCGCCTGCAGCACGCCACCGCGCTGGCCGACCTCAACCTGCTCGCCTTCGCCCTGGTCCAGGCCGGCCGGGTGCGCGAGGGCGCCGACACCTTCCGGCTGATCGGCGACACGGTCACCGCCTGGCCCTGGTCGCTGGACGGCGACCCGCTCGGGCAGTTCGGCTACTGGCGCGGGAAGGCGCTGGGCTGAGCACCGGCGGCCGCGCCGTGAGTCGCGGCCGTGCCGGCACCGGCGGCCGCACTGTCACCGACTGGGCCGCCCAAGCGTTCTGACCGACCGTGGGCGGAGCTCGCCCACAGAGTTGAACATGTTCAAAGTCGTGCGCCATGATGGTCCCGAGTAGGAGCCCCCGGCCACCCCGGGGGCTCGGACCGGCTTTGCCGTGCCCTGCCCTGCCCCGGTGCGCCCCGCGCCCCGGCGCGGTGTGCCCGGGTGGCGGCAGAAGGGACCGTGCGCTGTGCTGACTCCCCGACAGGCCCGGCTGGCCGCCGTGGCGGTCGCCCTGATGTGGGGCTACGAAGGCCTCTGGTGCAAGATCTTCCCCGGCCGCGCCGACCAGCGGGCCATCGTGGCCGGCCTGCCGGGGCTCCCGGCCGGCGCCGTCACGCCGTTGCTGATCGCCCTCGGGCTGGCCGAACTCGCCATCGGCGCCTGGGCACTGAGCGGCTGGCAGGCGCGGACCGCGGCGCTGGTGCAGACCCTGCTGGTGGTGGGCTTCAACGCCGGCGGGCTGCTCTTCGGGGCCGCGCAGATTCCCGAGCCGGGCCGGCTGGTGGTCCAGGACCTCGCCTTCCTGGCCCTGATCTGGACCGTCGCCGCCGCGCACCGCCACCACCGTGGCGCCCGCCCGACCCCGCGCGCCGCGTGATGCCGCCGATCCGGGCGGCCCGGACGCCACGGGCCGATGACTCCGTCGCCCGGACTCCCTGGGCCGACACCCGGACCCCTTGGGTCGACGCCCGCCTGCTGCGCCTGCAGCCCCGGCGCCCCCGGGTGCTCTTCGGTCGGATGTACGAGGACCCCGCGGTCGAACTCGCCGCCTTCCCGCCGCCCGGCGCCCGGGTGCTCTGCATCGCCTCCGCCGGGGACACCGCCGCCGCCCTGGCGAACGCCGGCTACCAGGTCACCGCGATCGACCTCAACCCCGCCCAACTCGCCTACGCCCGCCGCCGACTGACCTCGGCGGCACCCCCGGTCACCGGCTCGGCGGAACGGCTGCTCGCCGCCGGCCGGACCGCTGCCGCCACCGCCCTGCCCGCCTGGCGGCCGGCCGCCCTGGAGCGGTTCCTGCGCCTGGACGACCCCGCCGCCCAGGCCCACCACTGGCACCGCCACCTCGACGGCACCGGCCTGCGGCTGCTGCTCGGCGGCACGCTCCGCCCGGCCGGCACGCTGGCCGCGCTGCGTCCCGCCTTCCGCGGCGTGCTGCCCGCCCGCTTCGACGCGGTGCTGCGCGAACGGCTGGCACGCGGCTTCGCCCGCCACCCCAACGCCGCCAACCCCTGGGCCTGGCGCCTGCTGCTGGGCCGCGAACTGCCGGGCGCGGCACCGCTGTCGAGCACAGCGCCGGGGTCGCGTGCGGCACTGCTGTCGAGCGTCGCCCCGGTGCGGCTGCTGGCCGGGGACGCGGTCGAGCACCTGGAGCGGTCGCCGGCCGGCAGCTACCACGCCGTCACCCTGTCCAACATCCTGGACGGCCCCGGCCCGGCCTTCGCCCACCGGCTGCGGTCCGCGGTCCGGCACGCCGTCCGCCCCGGCGGGGTCGCCGTGCTGCGCAGCATCCGCGAGCCGGGGCCGGCCGGGCCCGGCGCCGCCGCGGCGGACCGCTCGCTGCTCTGGGGCGTCGTCACCGTGGTCCGGCTCTGACCGCCGAACCACCCGCTTGTTCACCGAGGTTGATCATGCGTCATCTGCTGCAACGCCACCCGCTTCCGATCCGCACCCACTTCTCGCACTCCCTGGTCCTCACCTACGCCCTGCCACCCGACCTGCTCGCCCCGCTGGTGCCGCCCGGGCTGCGCCTGGACACCTACACCGACCCCGGCGGCACCGAGCACGGCTTCGTGGCGGTCGCCGTGGTCGGCGCCCGGGCACTGCGCCCGGCCGGCCTGCCGGCCCGCCTCGGCCGGGACTTCGTGCTCACCGGCTACCGGATCTTCACCCGCTTCCCGACCCCGGGCGGGCGGACCATGCGGGGCCTGCGGATCCTGCGCTCCGACACCGACAGCCGACTGATGGCCGTCGGCGGCAACCTCTTCACCCGCTACGACTACCACCACGCCCGGATCGGCACCCGGGTGCTGGGCGAGCAGCTGGAGTTCAAGGTGCTGAGCGGCGACGGTCGGGCCGACCTGCACGGTCGGGCCGACCTCGGCAGTGCGCCGGCAGTGCTGCCGGCCGGCAGCCCGTTCGCCGACGCCCGGGCGGCGCGCCGGTTCGCCGGTCCGCTGCCCTACACCTTCGAGTACGAGCCGCAGACGCACTCGATGATCGTGGTCAAGGCCGTCCGCGCCCGGTGGGAGCCGCTGCCGGTGGCCGTCGACGTCCGCCGGCTGACCTTCTTCGACCACGGCCCGTTCGCCGGCAGCCGGCCGGTGCTCGCCAACGCCTTCCACGTCGCCGACCTCGCCTACGGCTGGCAGGCCGGCAGCCGCCGCAGCATCGAGGGGGCGAGCCGGTGACCGCGCGGCCGGCCGTGCCGCCACCCGTCGCGTCGTCGGCGTCGCCCGTGTCGCCACCTCGGCCGTCGGGTGTGCGCGAGGTGATCCGCTACAACTGGCCGCTGTACGCCGCCGGCCTGCTCGCGGTCGGCACCGGGTGGGCGGTGGGCCGTCGTTGCACCGGTGCTGCCCGCGGCCTCGGCCGGGCCGGTGCCGCCGGTGCCGCGGCCCACCTCGCCACCAGCACGCTCGCCACCTGGCTGGTCTACGACCGTTCCGACCTGCACGACTACACCTGGCTGCCCGCACTGCTGCCGGACGGCCCCGGCGACCACCTGGTGGTCGCCACCGGGCTCGACGAGGCCAGCCGCCCGATCGCGGCCCGCCACCCGGACGTCCCGCAGCGGATCGCCGACCTCTACGACCCCGCGCTGACCACCGAGGGCTCGATCCGCCGCGCCCGCCGCCGGGTCCCGCCGGCGCCCGGCGGCATCCCGGCCCGCCCCGGCGCGCTGCCCGCCGCGACCGGCTCGCTGGACACTGTGTTCGCCGTCTTCGCCGCCCACGAACTGCGCCGGCCCGCCGACCGCACCGCGCTCTTCACCGAGATCGCCCGCGTGCTGCGCCCGGGCGGCACCCTGGTGCTGGTCGAGCACCTGCGGGACGCCGCCAACACCGCCGTCTACGGCCCCGGCGCCTGGCACTTCCTCCCGCGCACCAGCTGGCTGGGCCACGCTGCCGCGGCCGGCCTGCACCCGGCGGCCGAACGCCGGATCGCCGGCCTGGTCACCGCCTTCGCCTTCCGGAGCGTCGCCGGATGACCGGGCTGCACCTGGCCGAACTCCTCACCCTGCCCGTCCAGTTGCGGCTGGCCGGTGCGGCCCTGGTCGGGATGGGGCTGTTCCACGCGGTGCTGCCGCGGTTCGTGGACTGGCCGGGTGACCTGGCCGGCACCAGCCTGTTGACCCGTCAGGTCTCCTACGTGCACCTCTTCTTCATCGGGCTGCTCTGCGTGCTGTTCGGTCTGCTGCCGCTCCTGCTGGCACCCGACCTGCTGGCCGGCACCCGCCTCGGCACCGCCCTGCTTGCTGGAGAGACCCTCCTCTGGGGCCTGCGCTGGCTCTTCGAGTTCGCGGTGTTCTCCCCGAAGCTGTGGCGCGGCGACGCCTTCCGCACGGTCTGTCACGTGGCCCTCTCGCTGCTGTGGGGCTGGGAGACGGCGGTCTTCGGGTACGCCCTCTGGCGGGTCGGGTAGGGCGGGTCGGTCGGCTTCCGTTGGGTGTGCGGGGGCCTTCGGCCAGGAGGCGTCCCAACCGCACGCCCCGCCCGCCTCCGCGCCCTGCCCCCATCCTCCGAACACCCACCCCCACCCGGGCGGGGGAGCCCCTCAAGTCACCACGCTCCGCTGCCCGGTGAGGTAGGGCCGGTGGGCGCCGGCGCAGACGATCTCGCGCAGCGTGGTCATCGCGCGCAGCACCTCCGCGTGCGAGACGTGCAGCGCGTTCACGCCGAACCGCAGCAGGTCGGGCGCGCGCATGTCGCCGATCACTCCGCGGGCGGTCAGTGCCTGGACCAGGGCGTAGGCCTCCGGGTGGCGCAGCGCGACCTGGCTGCCGCGACGCTCCGGCTCGCGCGGGGTCACGGTGGTGAACCCGTGGGCGGCCAGCAGGACGTCCGCGCAGTCGAGCAGGAAGCCGGTCAGCGAGAGGCTCTTGGCCCGCAGTCGGGTCAGGTCGACGCCGTCGAAGACGGTCAGCGCGGCCTCCAGCGCCAGCAGTGAGAGCATCGGAGGGGTGCCGATCCGGGCCCGGGCGATGCCCTGGGCCGGGTGGTACTCCGCCGTCGGCTCGAACGGGTCGGCGTGGCCGTTCCAGCCGGTCAGCGGGTGGTCGAAGCCGGCCTGGTGGCGGTGGGCCACGTAGAGGAAGGCCGGCGCGCCGGGGCCGCCGCAGAGGAACTTGTACCCGCAGCCCACCGCCAGGTCGGCGCCGAGTGCGTCCAGGTCGACGGGCAGCGCGCCGGCGGCGTGGCACAGGTCCCAGACCACCAGCGCGCCCGCCCGGTGCGCGGCGGCGGTCAGCGCCGCCGGGTCGGTCAGTCGGCCGGTGCGGTAGTCGACCGGCGCGGCGAGCACCGCGGCGACCCGCTCGCCCTGTGCGGCGAGCTCCGCCGCCAGCTCCGCGGCCGGCAGTGCTCGCAGTTCCAGCGCGTGCAGCCGGGCGACCGAGGCGGCCAGGTAGCGGTCGGTGGGGAAGTGGTCCCGGTCGACGACCAGCAGCGGCCGGCCGGGGCGCAGCCGGACCGCCGCGCTCAGCGCGTTGAACAGCTGCACACTGGTCGAGTCCCCGACCACCACCTGGCCCGGGGCCGCGCCGATCAGCCGGCCGACCGCGTCGCCGACCCGCAGCGGGGCCTGCCACCAGGCGTGCTCGTTCCAGGAGCGGATCAGGTCGGTGCCCCACTGGCGGTGCAGCACCTCGGCCAGCACCGGCGGCACGGCGGCCGGCAGCGCGCCGAGCGAGTTGCCGTCCAGGTAGACCACGTCCGGCGGGAGCAGGAAGCGCTCGCGCAGCTGGGCCAGGTCGTCGGCGGCGTCCAACGCGGCGGCCCGCGCGGCGAGTTCGGTGTCCAGGCTCATCCGCCTCCCCCACTCCGCCCGCCGACCGGCTGCCCGCCCACCGCCGGCCCGCCCACCGCCAACCCACCCACCGCCCGCCCCGCGACCTCCGCGGCCAGCGCGTGCAGCCGGTCGGCGACCGCCCGCGCGGCCGGGGCGCCGGGCTCGATCAGGGTGTAGTGACCGGTCCCCGGCAGTACCACCACCTCCAGGTCCCGGTGCACGGCCGCGTAGTCGGCGAACTGGGCCAGCGGCACCTCCTCGTCCACCTCGCCGTGCAGCAGCACCGTGCGGACGCCCGTGCTGCCGGGGCCGCGCAGCAGGCTGACCGGGTCCACCAGCGGCAGCCGCTCGGCCACCGCGTCGGGGCCGCCGAGCAGTTGCAGCGCCGCGTCGTCGCTGAGCCGCTCCCGGATGGTGGCGTCGAGGTCGGTGAGCGGGGCCAGCGCCAGGATCGCGCTCGGCAACGCGGTGCCGTACCACGGGGAATCGGTCGGCAGCAGGCCCCGGGCCCCGGCCCAGAGCGCCAGGTGCCCGCCCGAGCAGTGCCCGGCCAGCAGGTACGGGCGCCCGGCCGGGATGGTGTCCAGCAGGCGTGCGATGTCGTCGAAGGTCTCCGGGTAGCCGCCCGCACCGCCCGAGCGGCGGAAGCCCGGCAGCACGGTGGTCAGCCCCTGCTGCGCCAGGTAGGCGGCGAACGGGGTCAGGTGCATCCGGTCGTAGCGCCAGTAGCCGCCGTGCAGCAGGATCACCAGCGGCGCCGCGGGGTCGCCGCCCGCGGCCGGCCACTGGTCGTACACCTGGTGCGGGTGGTCGCCGTAGCGCCCGTGCACCGGGGCGAGCACCGGGCGCAGCGCGAGCACCCGGCGCTCCTCCTCGGCGGCGAACTCCGAGATCACCCTAGACATCGCTGCGCACCGCCCAGAGCTCGGGGAAGAGCTGCCGCCGGGCCCGCCGCTCCAGCCAGTCCAGCCCGGAGGTGCCGGCGCTGCCCTGCTTGGCGCCCATCGCGCGGCGCACCACGAGCAGGTGGTCGAACCGCCAGCGCTGCACCAACTCGGCGATGTCGGTGAGCAGTTCGCCCAGTCGCAGCAGCGGGTCGTGCTGCGGCCCGGCGTAGATCCGCCGCCATGCCGCGACCACGCCCGGGTCCGACTGGTAGGGCCGGCGCAGGTCGCGCTGCAGCACCTCGGCCGGCATCCGGTGGCCCCGGCGGTGCAGGAAGTGCAGTACCTCGTCCCAGAGCGAGGGGGCGTGCAGCAGCTCGCTCAGCTCGGTGTACTCCACCGGGTCGCCCCGGTGGCCCTCCAGGATGCCGGCGGACTTCTCGCCGAGCAGGAACTCCATCATCCGGTACCGGGCGGACTGGGCGCCCGAGGCCTTGCCGAAGGCCGCCCGGAAGCCGTTGAACCGCACCGGGGTGAGCGCTGCCAGCGGCGTCCAGCCGGCGTTCAGCGCCAGGTGCGCCCGGCGGCTGCGCTCCAGCGCGTCCAGCGCCGCGGTCAGGTCCTCCTGGGCGAACGCGTCGCAGGCGGCCCGCCACTCGTGGATGATCAGGGCGAACCAGAGCTCCATCACCTGGGTGCTGATCAGGAAGCTCATCTCGTCGGGTGCGTCGGTGAACGGCTGTTGCAGCGAGCCGAGCACCGAGGCGTGCACGTAGTCCTCGTACGGGGAGGTGCCCTGGAAGACCGCCAGGTCGGTGGTGTCCTCGGGGACGGACGTTCCGTTGATCATCTGTTGGGCTCCAGGGTGTCAGAGGCCGAGGTGCACGCCGCCGGTCGCGTCCAGCCACTGGCCGGTGACCCAGCGGGCGTCGTCGCCGGCCAGGAAGGCCACCACGTCGGCGATGTCGGCGGGGGCGCCGAGCCGGTCGAAGACCGAGGCCCCGGCGAGGGCCGCGCGGATCTTCGGATCGGCGAGGGTCGGGTTGATCTCCGTCTCGGTGAACCCGGGTGCGACGGTGTTGACGGTGATCCCGCGCGGGCCCAGCTGCAGCGCCAGCGCCGGGGTGAGCACGTCCAGCGCGCCCTTGGTCATCGCGTAGGCGGCGAGCGCGGGGTAGGCGATCCGGCTCGCGGCGGAGGAGATGCTGACGATCCGCCCGCCGTCCCGCAGCCGCGGCAGCGCGTGCTGCAGGATGAAGAACGGCGCCCGGGTGTTGATCGCGAAGACCTGGTCGTAGTCCTGCTCGGTGACGTCGGCGATGAACCTGGGCAGGGTGATCCCGGCGTTGTTCACCACGATGTCGACGCCCGCGGCCTCGCCCAGCGCCGCCAGCCCGTCGTCGAAGCCCGCCCAGACCGCCGCTGCGTCGCCGGGCACGCCGAGCTCGGCCCGGACCGCGAAGGCCCGGCCGCCGGCCTCCTCGATCTGCTTCACGGTGGCGGCGGCCGCCTGCTCGTCGTGCCCGTAGTGCACCGCCACCAGTGCGCCGTCGGCGGCCAGCCGCAGCGCGATGGCCCGGCCGATGCCGCGGCTGCCGCCGGTGACCAGCGCCGTGCGGCCGGCGAGTCGGAGTCGGGTCGGGGACATGAGGATCCTTTCGGTGCCGGCCACGGTGGGTCCGGCGTTCGGGACGCCCGTGGGTCAGGCGTCGAAGTCCAGTTCGACCGCGTCCGTCTGCGGACGGGCACGGCAGGTCAGCGTGTAGCCGGCCGCCAACTCGGCCGGGCCGAGCGCGAACTGGCCGCCGAGTGCGACCGAGCCGGCGACCACCTTGGCGCGGCAGCTGCCGCACAGCCCGGCCTGGCAGGAGTACGGCGCATCCGGCCTGGCTCGCAGCACCGCGTCCAGCAGCACCCGGTCGCCGGGCTGCATCGGGGTGCTCGAGGTGTGACCGGCGAGCCGGGCGGTGACCCGGACGCTGCGCCCGGCCGGTGGCGGCGTGACCGCGGCCGGCGTCCCCTCGGGGGAGAAGAGCTCCAGCCGGACCTCGCCCGCCCCGGCCTTGGTGAGCGCGTCGCGCGCCGTCGCCACCAGTCCCCACGGACCGCACAGGTAGAACGCGGTGGTCGCGTCGAACTCGGTGCCGACCGCGGCGAGCAGCCGGTGCAGCCGGGCCGCGTCGATCCGGCCGGAGAGCAGCTCGGCGGCCCGGGGCTCCCGGGAGAAGACCGGGAGCACGGTGAACCGGCCCAGGTGGGCGTCCTTGAGGTCGGTCAGCTCGTCGGCCAGCAGCAGCGCGCCCATCCCCTGCACGGAGTACACCAGGGAGACCCGGCAGTGCGGGTCCTCGCGCAGCGCGGCCGCCGCCATCGCCAGCAGCGGGGCGATCCCGGTGCCGCCGGCGAGCAGCACGTGGTGCCCGCCGGGGATCGCCGCCAGCCGGAAGCCACCGGTGGGCGCGGAGACCTCCAGCCGGTCGCCCACCGCCAGTTCGGTGGCCGCGTACACCCCGAAGCCGTCCGGGGCGGCCCGCTTGACGATCAGCCGCAGCACCTCGGGCGCGAACGGCGGCGGGCAGAGCGAGTAGCTGCGGCGCAGCTCGCGGCCGTCCCGGCGGTGGCGGACCACCAGGTGCCGGCCGGCGGGCGCGCGGAACGCCTCGGCCAGCTGCGCCGGCACCGCCAGGGTGATCGCGGTGGTGTCCGCGGTGAGCCGGTCCAGCGCGGCGACCGTCAGCTGGTGCCAACGGGCGGGCGGGGGAGCGGTGTCGGTGTCCGGAGCGGACCGCCGGTCCGGCGTGGTGGTCGGCATCCCGCCTCACCCGGCCCGGAACTGCGCGAAGGTCTCCCGGCACGCCGTGCAGAACAGCAGCGCCTGGCACCGGGTGGCCCCGAACGGGCTCTGCGGGCGGGTGGCCGGCGAACCGCAGTGCGGGCAGGGCGCGGTGAGCGTCATCGGCACCGGCCCGGCGGTCCCCGGAACCGGGGCGGTCCGCGGCGGCGGGGCGATCCCGTGCTCGGCCAGCTGCTGCCGGGCGCGCTCGCTGAGCCACTCGCTGCGCCAGGCCGGGCTCAGCACCCGGTGGACCCGGCCCTGCGGGTGGCCGGCGGTGGCGAGCACCTCGGCCACCGAGCGCTCGATCACCGCCATCGCCGGACAGCCCAGGAAGGTCGGGGTGAGCTCCACCTCGGGCCGGCCGTCCGCACCGGCGCGCACTGCGCGCACGATGCCCAGGTCGCCCAGGGTGAGCATGGGCAGTTCCGGGTCGGGCAACGCCTCGACGGCGGCGCGCAGTTCGGCGAGGGCTGCCGGGTCGACCGGCGTGCTGGTCGTCACCAGGAACCTCCCGGGAACTGGCGGTGCACCGACTGCAGTTCGGCCAGCAGCACCCCGAACTCCTCGCTGTGGCGCCCGTCCCGGCCGCCGGTGGCCGCCCAGGACGGCTGCGGCGGGTGCAGCCCCGCGCGGGTCAGCACCTCGGTCACCTGCTGCTGCCAGCGCTCGCGCACCGCGCCCGGCGCCGGCAGCCGGCCCGCCGTGGTCGGGACCGTGGTCGAGTTCGCGGTCGGCCCGTCGGCCGCGCAGAGGTCCCCCTCGAACAGCTCGGCCGCGTACGGCCACATCAGGTCCAGCCCCTCCTGCATCCGGCGGCGGCTCTCGGCCGTGCCCAGGCCGAGCCGGAGCGTCCAGCCGTCGGCGTGCGCCCGGTGGTAGTCCACCTCGGTCGCGGCACGCGCGGCGAACGCGGCCAGCTCCGGGACCGCGCACCCGGCCAACTCGGCGTAGTGCAGCCGGGCGTAGTGCGAGTAGAGCAACTGCCGGGCGATGGTCGTCGCGAAGTCGCCGCCGGGCAGCTCGGTGAGCAGCGTGTTGCGGAACTCCCGGCCGTCGCGCAGGTAGGCCAGCTGGTCCTCGGTGCGGCCGCTGCCGTCCAGCCGGCCGCTGAGGGTGAGCAGGACGCGGGCGTGTCCGAGCAGGTCCAACGCGATGTTGGACAGCGCCAGGTCCTCCTCGATGGTCGGGGCCCGGGTGATCCAGGCGCAGAGCCGCTGGGCGAGGATCAGCGCGTCGTCCCCGAGAGCCAGCACGCGGCGGGCCAGCCCGGGGTCGCTGCTTGTGCTCCCCGCGAGGGCAGTTGATGTCACGTCAGTCATCAAGGCCCGCTCCCTCCGGGTGGTGCTCGTCGGCACTGCCGCCGAGTGGCGCGTAGTGGCCGGGGTAGCGGTAGGGCTTGTCGGCGGCCGCGGCGAAGTACGGGTCCTTCTCCGCCGGCGAGACCGCGTGCACCTGGTCCGAGCGGACCACCCAGACGGACTGCGGCTCGTTGCGCCGGGCGAACAGGTCGCGCGCGGTGGCCAGGGCCAGGTCCCGGTCCGTCGCCCGGACCGAGCCGACGTGCTGGTGCGCCAGGCCGCGCCGCGGGCGCAGGAACACCTCCCAGGAGGCCGGGGTGCGGCCCGGGGCGGCGGTCACGGCGTCACCTCCGTGGTGTCCGACCCGACCGGCCCCGCCGATCCGTCCGCCCGGGCCGCGTAGGCCGCCGCGGCCTCGCGCACCCAGGCGCCGTCCCGGTGCGCCGCCTCCCGGTGGGCCAGGCGGCGGCGCGCCCAGTGGCTCCCCTCCGCCAGCGCCCCGCGGTAGCAGGCCCAGTCGACCGGGCCGAAGTCGTGGTGCCCGCGCTCCGGGTTCCACCGGATGCCCGGGTCCGGCAGGCTCAGCCCCAGGCTCCGGGCCTGCGGCACCACCAGGTCGACGAAGCGCTGCCGCAACTCGTCGTTGGTGTGCTGCTTGATCCCCCAGGCGATGGCCTGCCGGGAGACCGCACCGCCGACCGCCGGTCCGCCGCCGCCCGCCGTGGTGTCGGGCGGGCCGAACATCAGCGCCACCGCCGGCAGCCACCAGCGGTTCACCGCGTCCTGCGCCATCTCCCGCTGCTCGTCGGTGCCCTGGGAGAGCGTCAACAACTGGTCGTAGCCCTGCCGGACGTGGAACGCCTCCTCCTGGCAGACCCGGCGCATGGCCCGCGCGTACGGCCCGTAGGACGTCCGGCAGAGCGGTGCCTGGTTCACCACCGCGGCGCCGTCGGTGAGCCAGGCGATCGCGCCGGTGTCGGCCCAGGTGAGCGCCGGGTGCTCGAAGGTGGCCGCGTAGCGCTGGCGGCCCTGGTGCAGCGCCTCCAGCAGGTCGGCGCGGTCCACCCCGAGGGTCTCGGCGGCCGAGTACAGGTACATCCCGTGCCCGGCCTCGTCCTGCACCTTGGCCAGCAGGGCCGCCTTCCGGTGCAGCGAGGGTGCCCGGGTCAACCAGGCGCCCTCCGGCTGCATCCCGATGATCTCCGAGTGCGCGTGCTGGGCGATCTGCCGGATCAGCATCCGCCGGTACCCGTCGGGCAGCCAGTCCCGCGGCTCGATGGTTTCGCCGGCCGCCACCAGCTCCTCGAAGTGGGCGAGCAACTCCGCCGCCCGCTCCGCTGGTCGGGCGTCCTCGGGCGCCTGCTGCGCCGCCGGCCGGCCGCCGGTCATGATGGTCACTCCCTGCCCCCTGCCGCTCCGGGCGCCGCACCGTCGCGACCGACGCCTCCTGTTGGAGAAGAGGGGCCCGGCGGCGCGAGCTATCCCCGCGGCCCCGGGATCGGTCCCGTGACGAATGTCACCCTGCGGATCGCCGAACTGAGGGAGTGTCAGCTCCACCGGCGGCCTCCTTCCAGAGGCGAGGAGTGAATCGCGGTGCGACGGATCGCCCGCGGCGCGACTCGCCGTGGTCGGATGGCCGGCCGGCCCAGTCCGGACGGCCCAGTGAAAGGGAAACCATGAGCCTGATCAGGTCGATGCTGGTGGAACTGACCGGCACCCCCGAGTACACCGAGGGCATCGGCGACGACGTCGACCTCGCGGCCAGCGGCATCGACAGCGGCGACCTGGTGCGCCTGGTGCTGCTCATCGAGGAGCGCACCGGGGTCGAGGTCACCGCCGAGGACATGGAGCAGCTCACCACGATCGCCGACTACGAGCGCTTCGTGGCGGAGCGGAATGCCGGCCTGCCCTCCGGCGGTGCGTGATGTGGCTCGGCCAACTGGTGGACCGCAACCGCCGCTGCTACCCGGACCGGGTGGCCCTGGTGGACGAGCGCCGCTCGGTGACCTGGTCCGGGTTCCACGAACGCACCCGCCGGCTGGCCCGGGGCCTGGCCGGCCTCGGCATCGAACGCGGCGACCGGGTGGTGGTGCTCTCGCTCGACCGCATCGAGGTGCTGGAGACCTACGTCGCGCTCTCGCTGCTCGGCGCGCTCTTCGTACCGCTCAACCACAGCCTGGCCGGGCCCGAGGTCAGTGAGATCGTCGAGCGGGTCGGCGCCCGTGCCGTCATCGGCGAGAGCGGGCTGCTGGCCCGCTTCCCGGACCTGCCGGTGGCCCGGCGGATCCCGCTGGACGAGCCGGCCTTCGCCGAACTCGGCGAGGAGTCGGCGGAGTCGGAGGAGTTCGAGTTTCCTCGGGTGGCCGACACCGACCCGATCGCGATCCTGCACACCTCCGCCACCACCGGGCGGGCCAAGGGCGTGGTGGTGGACCAGCAGTCCTTCCGCGCCATCTCGCTCGGCTGGCTCGCCGTCAGCCGGCCCGCCGAGGACATGGTGCTGGTCAACTGCTGCCCGCTCTACCACGGCAGCATGACGGTCACCCTGACCTACCTCGCCGCCGGGGCCACCGCGGTGCTGATGCCCGGGTTCACCCCGCAGCGCGCCCTGGCCGCGATCGAGACCCACCGCGCCACGCACGTCTGGCTGGTCCCGCAGATGCTGCGCTTCCTGCTCCAGGCCAAGGCCGCCGACCGGGCGGACCTGGGCTCGCTGCGGGAGATCCTCTACGGCGCGGCCCCGATGCCGCCGGAGGTGTACGCGGCCGCGGCCGCGCGGCTGGGCTGCGGGTTCCGCCAGGTCTACGGGATGACCGAGGTCGGCGGCCCGTTCGTCACCCTCGGCCCCGAGGAACACCCGGCCGCCGACGCGGTGGGCGAGATCATCCCGGCCGGCCGGGTGATCCCCGGCATGTCCGCGCGCGCCCTCGACCCGACGGGCCGGGAGGCCGCCCCGGACGCGATCGGCGAGATCGTGGTCCGCGGCCCCGGCGTGATGCACGGCTACTGGCTCGACCCCGCCGCCACCGCCGAGATCACCACCGCCGACGGCTGGATCCGCACCGGTGACCTCGGCCGGATCGACGGGCAGGGCCGGATCCACCTGGTCGACCGCAGCAAGGACGTGATCCTGCGGGCCGGCCAGAACGTCTACCCCTCCGAGGTGGAACGCGCCCTGCTGCAACACCCGGCGGTGCGCGATGCCGCCGTGGTCGGGGTGCCCGACGCGGACTACGGCGAGGTGCCGGTGGCCTACGTGGTGACCGCGGACGACACCGGCCGGGCCGACCTGCAACGGCACCTGGCGGAGCGGCTGGCCCCGTACAAGCGGCCGACCCGGATCGAGTTCCTGGACCAGGTGCCGCGCAACCCCGCCGGAAAGATCGTCAAGAAGCTCCTGCGCGCATGAGCCCTGCGCGCATGAGCCCTGCGCAGCTGAGCCCGCGCGCGGTGCAGTGGGAGCAGGCGCTCGGCGACCTGCTCCCACTGCGCCACGCCCTGGCTGGCGAGGGGGTCGGGCTGGGGTGCGTGGCGATGGGCGCCGCGGGCGGCGGTGTGGGTGGTGGTGCGGGCGGCGCCGATCGGCCGGGAGCGGGGCCGGTTGGGCCGGCCGGGCCCGGCGAGGCGCGTGCGGCGGCGGGGATGTCCCCCACCCGGCGGCAGGAGTTCCTGGCCGGCCGCCAGGCCGCCCGCCACGCCCTGCGCGCGGCCGGCGGGCCGGACGGGGACATCGGCCGGGCCGGCCGCCGACCGCTGGCACCTCCGGGCTGGACCCTCTCCATCACCCACTCGGCCGGACTCGCCGTGGCACTGGCCGCACCGCTCGACCGCCACCCCGCGGTCGGCTGCGACCTGGAACTGCGCCCACTGCCCGTCGCCGCCGGCCGCCTGGTCCTCACCGACCCGGAGCGCGCCTGGGTCGCGGATGCCGCGCCGGCGGGGGCCGAGCGCCGGCTGCTCGCGCTGTTCTCCGCCAAGGAGGCCGCGTTCAAGCTGCTCTGCACCCTGCACCCCGAGACCTTCGGCCCCCTCACCCTGTCCCGCATCACCGCCACCCGGCTCCCGCCGACGGCCACCACCGCCCACCCCCTGACCCTCCACCTCCGCCCCCGCCTCCCGGGCGCCGACACCCCCACCGTGCGGGTACACGTGTGGGCAACGGGCGGCGGGGTCTTCAGCTGGGCAACCCCGGCCCGGGCGTGAGGCCACCGGCGCCGGGGTACTCGTGCCGCGCCCGTGCCCCGGCGCCGGCCCGCCCGCTGCCGTCGCTGGGGCAACGCCGGCCCGGGCGTGACGCCGTCGGCGCCCGGGTACTCGCGTCACCGCCAGCGGCGGCGACGGCCCGGCCGGCGAGCGCGGTCGCTACCGTCGCCGGGGCAACGCCGGCCCGGGCGTGAGGCCACCGCCCGTGGCGGCGGGGACGCCGGCCCGGCCGCCACCCCGCCCGCCCGGCGGTCCCGCCCCACCCCTCACTCCTGGGCGTTCACCAGGACCGCCATGTTGCCCGGGGGGTGCTGGTTGTCGTGGATCAGCTGGTGGGCCAGGCCGACCTCCTCGAAGGCGAAGGTGCGCGACAGGCAGGGCTCGATCGCACCCTGCGCCACCAGCGCGGTCACCTCGCGGGCCTCGCGGGCGCTGGCGACGTGGGAGCCCTGGAGGCGCTTCTGCCGCATCCACAGGAAGCGCAGGTCGACGTCGCCGTTGTAGCCGGTGGTGCCGCCGCAGATGACCACCATGCCCGCGTTGTCGCACAGGTAGAGCGAGGTCGGGATGGTGTCCTGGCCGGAGTGCTCCAGCACGATCCGCGGGGCCCGCCGTTCGCCCAGCACCTCCCAGAAGCGGCGGCCGAAGGCGCGGGCGCCCTGCTGCCAGCGGGCCATCGCCGCCTGGTCGGTGGCGTCGGGCAGCCGGCCCCAGTGGTCGAAGTCGCGGCGGTCGATCCAGCCGTGCGCGCCCAGGCCCATGCAGAACTCGCCGCGCTCCTCGCTGGAGACCACCGCGATCGGGATGCCGCCGACGTGCCGGACCAACTGGATCGCGATGCTGCCCAGGCCGCCGGCGCCGCCCCAGATCAGCACCGGGTCGCCGGGGCGGACGGTGTGCGGCTGCCAGCCGAGGAGTTGGCGGTAGGCGGTGGCGGCGGTGGCCAGGTAGCAGGCGGACTCGGCCCAGCTGAGCCGGGCCGGCTTGGGGTGCAGCTGGTACTCGTCGACGACGGCGAACTGGGCGAAGGAGCCGTAGTTCTCCTCGTAGCCCCAGACCCGCTGGCTGGTGGAGGTGCACGGGTCGGCGCCGAGCCGGATGTCCTCGGCGTGTTCGTCCCAGGTGCTGGCCAGCACCACCACCTCGTCACCGGGCCGGAACTGCCGCACCCCCTCGCCCGCCGCCCAGACCACGCCGGACAGGTCGGAGCCGCCGATGTGGAAGTCCTCGGTGGCGCCCTGCTTCTGGCGGGCCGCGATGACGTCCAGCGGGTAACCCTGGGCCGCCCAGACGTTGTTGTAGTTGACGCCGGCCGCCATCACCTTGACGAGCACCTGGTTGCGGCCGACCGGCGGCACGTCGACCACTTCGGTGCGGAAGGCGTCGGCAGGGCGGCCGTAGCGCTCCTGGCGGATCAGCGAGGCGTACATCCGGCGGGGCGCGTGGCCCAGCTCGGGCGCGTCGCCCAGTTCGTAGAGGTCCTTCTCGGCGGTGGGGACCTGGTCGGGCTTGGTCACCGGGCGTCTCCTCGGGTGGTGTTGCCAGGATCGGTACGAGTACGGGTCGAGCCAGGGCGTGTCTCGGGGGTCTCCGCGTCGCCGGCCTTCAGCGCGGCCGCCAGCACCGCGCCGATCTCGGCGATCGGCGCGGGTTCGGTCATCGCGTAGTGGCTGCAGGCGACCGGGTGCTCGTGCAGGGTGCCGGCGACGTACGGCCGCCAGGCGTCCGCCTTGCCGGGGGCCAGCGAGGGGTCGGCCCCGGCGCCCTCGGACTCCGCGCCCTCGGCGGCCGGGTCGGCGGCCGCGCTGAAGAACAGCACGTCCCCCTCGAACACCCCGGCGCCGAACCCGCCCGCGATCCGCAGGTTGTTGCGCATCACCTCGGCGACCCGCGCCGCCTCGGCCCGGGTGATCGGCGAGGGGCCGCCGTCGGGCTGCTCCAGCCGGTCCAGCACCTGCGCCACGGCGGGCACCGGCCCGGGGTCGGGCGTCAGGCCGGCCACCCGCAGCAGCAGCGCGGCCACCTGCTCCTCGATCTGCTCGGGCGTCCAGCGAAGGCCGGCGGCGCGCGGTGCGTCGAGCATCGCCAGCAACTCCACCTGCTCGCCCTGCCGGTGCAGCGCGCAGGCCATGGCGTGCGCCACCACCCCGCCGTAGGACCAGCCGAGCAGCCGGTAGGGGCCGTGCGGCTGCTGCTCGCGCAGCAGTGCCAGGTACGAGTCGGTCATCGCGGCGGCGTCGGCGGCCGGCGGGTGCTGCCCGTCCAGCCCGAACGCCTGGATGCCGTAGACCGGTTGGTCGGCACCGAGGTGGGGCAGCAGCGCGGTGTACCGCCAGGAGACCCCGGCGCCCGGGTGCACGCAGAACAGTGGGGTCCGCCCGCCCTCGGCGCGCAGCGGCAGCAGCGGGGCGAAGGCCTCCGGGCCGCCGCCGTGCCCGGCCGCGGCGATCACCTTGGCGACGGTCGGCGCGGAGAGCAGCGCGGCGGCCGGCACGTCGAGCACCCCGGCCTCGCGCAGCCGGCCGACCAGCAGCACGCCGCGCATCGAGTCGCCGCCGAGGTCGAAGAAGTTGTCGTCGACCCCGATGCCCTCGATGCCGAGCACCGCCTCCCACACCTCGGTGACGGCCTGTTCCAGCGGGGTGCGTGGCGGCACCTGTTCGGTGCTCAGGTAGGGGCGCGGGGCCCGCTCGGCCGGGGTGCCGGTGGGGTGGTCCGCGGTAGCGGCCGGGCGGGCGCCGGGCGCGTCGATCCAGTACCGGCGGCGGTCGAAGGCGTAGCCGGGCAGCGGCACCGCGCGGGCCTGCTCGGCGGGGTCGGGGCCGGGCAGCGCGGCCACCCCGGCGCTCCACAGCCGGCCGAGCGCGCCGGCCAGCACCTGCCCGTCGGGGCTCTCGGCCTTGGCGTGCCGCATCGTGGTCACCGCGACCGGTCCGGCCTGCTCGCCCGACCTGCTTTGCCCGCCCAGCCTGGTCTGCTCCCCGGGCCTGGACTGCTCGCCCAGCCCGGCGCGGGCCAGCTTGAGCAGCGTGTCGCCGGGGCCGATCTCGACCAGCACCGGGTTGCCGCGCCGCCACAGGGCGGCGATGCCGTCGGCGAACCGCACGGTTCCCCGGGTGTGCGCCACCCAGTGCTCGACCGAGCCGGCCTGGGCGTCGGTGGCCCAGTCGCCGGTGACGTTGGTGACGTACGGGATCCGCGGCGGGCGGCGGGTGACGGCGCGCAGCCGCTCGGCCAGCTCGCCGAGCGCCGGGTCCAGCACCATGGAGTGCGCCGCGGCCGGCATCCGCAGCCGACGGTAGGTCACCCCCGCCCGCGCCAGCCGCTGCTCCAGCTCGGCGACGGCGGCCACCGGACCCGCTGCGGTGCAGGCGCCGGGTCCGTTGACGGCGGCGAGCGAGACGCCCGCCCCCAGCAGCGGCCGCAACTCCCGCTCGCCGAGCGCCACCCCGACCGTGGCGCCACCGCAGGCGCTGATCAGCCGGATCCGCTCGGCGACCAGCGGCAGCAGCTCCTCCAGGGTGAAGACCCCGGCCAGGCAGGCGGCGGTGTACTCGCCGAGCGAGTGCCCGATCATCGCGTCCGGGCGCACCCCGCGGTCGGCCAGTTCGGCGACCAGCGCGAACTGGGTGACCACCAGGGCCAGGAACGCCTCCCGGGCGGCCGGGTCGACCCGCTCGAAGAGCGCGGTGCGCAGGTCGCCGCCGAGCACCGGGCGCAGGATCGCGGCGCACTCGTCGACGGCGTCCCGGTACGCCCCGCCCGCCTGGTAGAGCTCCCGGCCCATGCCGACGTACTGGGTGCCGCCGCCGGGGAAGAGGAAGGCGATCGGCCGCGGGGGGCCGTCGGGCACCTCGACCGGCTCGGGCAGTGGCGCCCGCAGCGCGGCCACCGCGTCGTGCGGGTCGCGCACGGCGACCGCCGAGCGCAGCCGCAGCGCCGGCCGCTGCGCGGTCAGGGTGTGCGCCATGTCGGCCAACCGCAGCCCGGGCTCCGCCGCCAGCCGGTCGGCCAGCGCGTCGGCCTGGCCGCGCAGCGCGCCCGGGGTGCGGG
>NZ_JBNQTI010000021.1:0-71925 GCF_050325825.1 Kitasatospora sp. LaBMicrA B282 | reverse complement strand
GCCGGCCTCCTCGGCCACCGTCCACCCGTTCTTGCGCTCCAACGGCGCCAGCAGGCCCCGCATGTAGGCCAGCGCCGACTCCCGCGACTCACTTCGCGCGAACCGGTCGGCAAACCGCTCATGTAGTCCGGCCAACCCGTTTGACCAGCGACGAGCATCAACCTCGGATATGTCCCCACCCATGAACAGCCCAACGAGCGAACCCGACAACCGTCACGGTAAGCACCGTTGCAGTACTAGAGCGGTGCGGCGGCCTCGGGCGGCCCGCCGTGGCGGCCAGTTCGGCACGGAGGCCGTCGCGCGCGGCCGGCTCCAGCGAGACCAGCGCGCCACCGAGGTCCAGGCGCATCGCCGGATGCTGCTGCTCGGCCGCCGGGCGGGAGACCACCGGGGTGAGCGCGGCCGCCCGCGGCTCGGCACCGTCCGCCCAGAGCGCGGCGGCGAGCCGACGCAGCTGGGCCATTCCGTCGCGGTGCGGGGAGTTCGCCGAGACCGCCAGGTGCTCGCGCTCGCCGAGCGTGTCGCCCACCAGGGAGGTCAGTTGCCCGCCGCCCAGCTGGACGAAGACCCGGAAGCCGGCCGCGTAGAGGGCTTCGACCAGCGGACGGAACCGCACCGGCTCCAGCAGGTGGCGCAGGAAGAGGGCGCGCACCTCGGCCTCGGCGGCGGGGAACGGTGCTGCCGTGGTCCCGGACCAGAGCGGCACGGTCGGCCGGTGCAGGTCGAAGCGCTCGGCCGCCTGCCGGATCGGTGCCAGGTAGGGCGCCAGCATCGGGGTGTGGAAGCCGGAGCGGAACGGCAGCACCTGCCCCAGCACGCCGCGGGCGCGGAACCAGCGCACCAGCTGCCCGACGGGCTCCTCCGGGCCGCAGACGATCGACTGCTGCGGGGCGTTGTCGTGGGAGAGCACGACCTGCGCCATGCCGTCCACCGTTGCCAGCGCCGCGCTCACCTCGCCGGCCGGGGCGCCGAGGGCGGCGAAGGCGAGCCCCGGCACCTGCAGGGCGTCGGGGTCGAAGGACTCCAGGAAGGCGTCCACCGAGGCACCGGAGTACAGGCCGGCGGCGACCATCGCCGTCCACTCCCCGACGCTGTGTCCGGCCACCGCGTCCGGCCGCACCCCGATCCGGCGCAGCGCCGCATCGAGCAGCCGACCGACCGCGACCACGGCCGCGCCGTGTCGCCCGACATCGCCCACGCCGCCCGTCAGCACCGGGCGGGGCAGCCGGAAGTGGTCGGCGACGTCGTCCACCCGCGGGGCGAACTCACCTTCCAGGCCTGGGAAGAGGAAGGCCACCCGACCCGCCAGGTCGGCGCCGAGCAGGGGTTCGGAGACGAACCAAAGGTCGCTGCGCCCGCGCCAGGGGCGTCCCTTGGCGACCGCGCGGCGAGCCAGCGCCAGCCGCTTGGCGCTCGGGTCGGGGACGGCCAGCCGGCAGCGCGGCGCGTTCCGGTCCGGTTCCGCCAGGCCCGCGGCGAGCACGGCCCGGTCCTCGGCGGCCAGCAGGGCGGCGAGCTGTTCGGGCCCCTCGGCGGCGAGCCTGAGCACCCGTTCGGGTTCGGTCACGACGGCGCTCGGCCGCACCGGAGCCCGACGGGCCGGCACCTGGTCCGGGGCCTGCTCCAGCACCACGTGGGCGTTGATCCCGCCGAAGCCGAAGGCGTTCACCCCGGCTCGCCGGGGCGTGCCGTCCGGGGTCCACCAGGGCTGCGCGGCGCCGAGGGTCCGGAACCGGGTGCCGGCCAGCGCGGGGTGCGGCTCCTCGCAGTGCAGGGTGGGCAGCAGCACCGCGTGGTGCACGGCCAGGGCCGCCTTGACCAGTCCGGCGACGCCGGCGGCCGGCATGGTGTGGCCGATCATCGACTTCACCGAGCCGAGCACCGCCCGCGGCTGCCCGGTCGGCGCCGGACCGAACACCTCGGCCAGGGTGGCGAGTTCGGCTGCATCGCCGGCCGGGGTCGCGGTGCCGTGGGCTTCCAGCAGGCCCAGCGCCCCGCGGGCCGCCGGGTCCAGCCCCGCCGCCCGCCAGGCCGCCCGCACCGCCCGGCCCTGACCGCCCGGGTCCGGGGCGGCCGGGCCCGCGGTCCGGCCGTCACTGGCCACGCCGGTGCCGCGGATCACCGCGTAGATCCGGTCGCCGTCCCGCTGCGCGTCGGCGAGCCGCTTGAGCGCCACCACGCCGGTGCCCTCGCCGATCAGCAGTCCGTCGGCGTTCCGGTGGAACGGGCGGATCCGCTGGCTGCGGGAGAGCGCCCGCAGTTGGGCGAAGACGCTCCACAGCGTGACGTCGTGGCAGTGGTGCACGCCGCCGGCCAGCACCAGGTCGCAGCGGCCGACCGCCAGCTCGCCCACCGCCTGGTCGACCGCGACCAGTGAGGAGGCGCAGGCCGCGTCCACCGTGTAGGCGGGGCCGCGCAGGTCGAGCCGGTTGGCCAGCCGGGAGGCGGCGAGGTTGGGCACCAGGCCGATCGCGGACTCCGGCCGGTCGGGACCCAGCCGGTCGGTGAACGCCGAGCGCACCCGGGCGAGTTGGTCGTCGGTCAGCTCGGGCAGCAGCTCGCCGAGGGTGCGGACCAGCTGGTGCGCCCCGCGCACCCGCTGGTCGAGCCGGACCAGGCCCGGTGTGAGGTACCCGCCCCGGCCCAGCACCACCCCGACCCGGTCGCGGTCGGGCAGCCGGTCCGGGCCACCGGCGTCCTCGATGGCGGCCGCAGCCACCCGCAGGGCGATCAGCTGGTCGGGCTCGGTGCCGGGCACCGAGGTCGGCATGATGCCGAACTCGGTCGGCCGGACCTCGGCGAGCCGGTCCACGAAGCCGCCGCGCCGGCAGTAGAGCCGGTCGGGTCGCACCGGTCCGACCGCAGCCGCCGGGTCGTAGTAGGCCGCGTCCCAACGGCCCTCGGGCACCTCGGTGATCGCGTCGACGCCCTCCACCAGGTTCCGCCAGTAGGTCGCCAGGTCGGGGGCGCCCGGCAGCAGCACCGCCATGCCCACCACGGCCACCGGCGGCAGTTGACCGCCCGTCACCGCTGCCCTCACCAGCCCGAGGCGGTGTAGACCACGGACCGCAGCGACTCCTCGCCCCAGGCGAGCTCGCGCAGCAGGGCCAGGGTGCCCGCGTCCGGGTCGATCAGCCGCACGCCGCGCCGGGCGTAGTCGCGGGCCAGCTCCGGCGAGACCATGCCGACGTGCGCACCGGCGGGCGCCCACGGGCCCCAGTGCACGGTCAGCGCCCGGCGCCCGGTCCGCCGTGACCAGCGGGCGCCCAGCTCCTCCAAGGCGTCGTTGGCCGCCGCGTAGTCACTCTGGCCGCGGTTGCCGAGCGCGGCGGCCAGGCTGCCGAAGAGCACGGTGAACCGCGGCCCGGCCGGCAGTTCGCCCAGCGCGTCGAGCAGGGCCCGCGCGCCGTCCGCCTTGGTGGCGAAGACCCGCCGGAACGACTCCGGGTCCTTCTCGGCGAACACCTTGTCCTCGATCACGCCCGCGGCGAAGACCACACCGTCCAGCCGTCCGTGCTCCGCGTGGATCTCCTTGACCGCCTGCCGCAGGGCCGCCGCGTCGGCCGCGTCCACCACCTGGTAGCGCGCGGGCGAACCCAGCGCGGACAGCTCGTCGAGCGTCCGCGCGACCTCGCGCCCGGCCAGCAGCCGGGCCGCGGTGCGGTCGACCTCGGCCAGCGGCACGCCCTGCCGGGACAGCACGGACCGCAGCGCCGCCCGGTCCGCGGCGGCGGCCACCGCCGGGCTCTCGCCGCCCTGCGGTGGCGTGCTGCGGCCCAGCAGCTCCAGGCGGCAGCGCGAGGCCGCCGCGAGCGTCGCCGCGAAGCGCGCGGCGATGCCACGGGCGCCGCCGACCAGCAGGACCACCGCGTCGCGGCCCAGCCCCAGCGCGCCCGCCTCCGCCGCGCCGTCGCCGGCGGGCCCGGCACCGGTGCTGCCCAGTAGGCCGAGCGGGCGCTCCACCAGCGCCAGGCCCCGGCGTCCGGCCGCGCCGTGCAGCACCACGGGCTCGCGGTGCTCGGCCGGCGACCGGTCGGCCGACACGTCATCGGCCGGGACCTCGTCGAACGGGACCTCGTCGGCCAGCAGCTCGTCGACCAGGGTGCGGGCCCGCTGGTCCGGGGCGACGTCGCCGTCGAACTCGACGAGCCGGACCGTGGTCCGCGGGTACTCGCGGCTCAACGAGCGGAACAGGCCGCGCAGGCCGTCCGCGCGGCCGGCCCCGGACGGTGGCGCGTTGCGGGCGGCGATCAGCCGGCGGGGTGCCGTGGCCAAGGCGCTGCGCCAGGCGGGCACGCAGCCCGGCAGGACCGGCGGGCCGTCCTCGCGCAGCGGGTCCAGCAGCAGCACGCCGTCCACCGGGCCGTGGGACGCGTCCAGTTCGTGCTCCGCCTCGAACGCCAGCAGTTGCGCCCCGGCCGCGGCCAGCCGCACAGCCAGCGCCTCGGCGACCGGGCCGCCGTCGGTGCCCAGCACCGCGAACCGCCGGCCGGCCAGTGACTGCGGCGCCGCGGCCGGGGCGTCCAGCGGCACGGTGGTGAACTCCAGGCGGACGGGCTCGTGGCCGACGATGTCCGCCGGCTCGTCCGGCTCCCCGGTCACCACCGGCTCCGCCGGCGCCACCGGTTCCGCTGCCACCGTCGGCTGCGGAGCGCCGAGGTCGGCACCGGGCAACCGCTCGATCAGCCAGCCGGTCATCGCGGCCGCGGTGCGGGCCCGGGAGAGCTGCTCCATCTCCTCGTCCCCGAGCGTGGCGAGCTCGCCGCCCCGGCCTGCGCCGAGCCGGCGGGCGAGTCGGCCGACGATCTCGGTGCGCTTGATGGAGTCGATGCCGAGGTCCGCCTCGAGGTCCAGGCCGGGTTCGATCATGTCGGCCGGGTAGCCGGTGCGCTCGGCGATCACCTCCACCACCGCACGCAGCACCTCGGCCGCACCGAGGCCGGGCTGCGCCGCGTCGGGCAACCTGGTGGCCGCCCCGGCGCCGCTGTCGTTCGGCGGCGTCACCCCGGCGACCGCCGGCAGCACCGCCGCCACCGGTTCCGGGACCGTGCGCACCACCGGGACCGGCGGGAGCGGCGGGACCGTCACCGAGACCTGCGGCAGGCCGCCCGCCCCGGCGAGATGGGCGAGCAGCACGTCCCGCTGAGCCGCGATCAGTTCCCGGCTGCTGCGCAGGAACTCCGCCACCAGGGCGTCCCCGGCGCCGTGCTGGGCGTTCGCCTGCGGTTCCTGTGTCGTCACGAGGTCTCCAGCTACGGGTCGGGCCGGTGCCAGCGCACCGGGCAGGAGTGCTCCGTCGGCGGTGCGCACCAGGTGCCCGTCCACCGTCCAGCCGGGCCGGCGCGAGGTCCCCGCCCGGCCCGCGTCCACCGCGGCACGGCCGCGCAGCAGGCGGCCGGCGTGCACCGGCACCCCGGCGACAGCCAGTTCGGCCAACGCGTCCAGGAAGCCGGGCAGGCCGCCCCGGCGTCCCTCCACCGACACCGCCCGGTGCGGACGCCCACCCAGCACCCGCGAGACCAGCCGGGTCAGCACCGACCCGGGCCCGGCCTCGACGAACACCCGGGCGCCCGCCGCGTACATCGCCTCGATCTGCTCCGCGAAGCGCACCGGGGCGCCGATCTGCGCGGCCAGCTCGCCGCGCACCGCCGCCGGATCCGCCGGGTAGGGCGCGGCCGCGCGGTTCCCCCAGACCGTGAACTCCGGGCCGCGCACCATCCGGTCGGCCAGTGCCGCGGCGAACCGCTCGCCCGCGCCCGCCACCAGCGGGCTGTGGAAGGCGCAGGCCACCGGCAGCCGGGTCACGCCGTACCCGGCGGCCGTCAGCAGTCGGGTGGCGCTCGCCACCTCCTCGGTCCCGCCGGAGACGACCGTCTGATCGGGGGCGTTGTGGTTCGCGGCGACGACCCGGCCGGCCAGTCCACCGGCCAGCAGCACCTCCTCGACCTGTTCGGCGCCGGCCACCACGGCGGCCATCGCGCCCGGGTCGCCGCCCTCGCCGACGGCGTCCAGGATCGCGTGCGCCCGGTCCGCGCTGATCGCGGGCAGCTCCTCGGGCGCCAACGCGCCCGCCGCGCAGAGCGCCACCAGCTCGCCGTAGCTGTGCCCCGCGGCCTGCTGCGGTCGCACGCCCGCCAGCTCCAGCAGCTCATGGACCGCCAGCCCGACCATGCCGAGCGCGGGTTGGGCCACCCGGGTGTCGGTCAGGACGGCGCGCTGCCGCTGCCGCGCCTGCGGGGTGAAGGCCGTGGGCGGGTACAGCGCGTCCGCGTACGCCCGTCCCGGCAGCAGGTGCCGCTGCAGCCGGGGGAAGGCCGCGAACAGGTCCGCGCACATGCCGGGGCGCTGACTGCCCTGCCCGGGGAAGAGGAAGGCCACGTCGCCGCGTGCCACCTCGCCTGCTGACTCGCTCCCGACCATTGCGCGCTGCTCGGCCAGGTGCAGCCCGGCGGCCGGGTCGCTCTCCTCCGCCAGGGCCCGGCCCAGCAGCACGACCAGCTCCGCGACGTCGCGGGCGACCACCGCCACCTGCACCGGCCCGGTCGCCGCCTGCGCCCGGTCGGCGGCCACCAGCGCCAGGTCGCGCAGCCGCCACGGCGTGCCCTGCGCCTGCGCCTCGTCCCGGAGCCGTGCCACCGCGCGCAGCGCAGCCGCCCGGTCACCGCCCCGGAAGGTGAGGAGCTCGGCCGGCCACTCCTGCAGCCCGTGCACCGGGGCCGGACCGTCGTACCCACGCAGCACGGCATGGAAGTTGGTGCCGCCAAAGCCGAACGCGCTGACCCCGACCACCCGTTCGGCGGGCGGCGCGACCCACGGCCGGGCCTCGGCATGGAAGACGAACGGGCTGTCGCCGTTCTGCCAGGCCGGGTTCGGCTGCTCCAGGTGCAGGGTCGGCGGCTTGATCCCGGTGTGCAGCGCCAGCGAGGCCTTGATCAGCCCCGCCAGGCCGGCCGCGCACTTGGTGTGGCCGATCTGCGACTTGACCGACCCCAGGGCGCAGCTCCGCGGTGCCGCGCCGGCCCGGCTGAAGACCTCGTTCAGGGTGGCCAGTTCGGTGCGGTCGCCGACCACCGTCCCGGTGCCGTGCGCCTCCACCAGCCCCACCTCGGCCGGCCCGATCCCGGCGCTGCGGTAGGCGCGCTCCAGGGCCGCCCGCTGCCCGTCGGGGCTGGGCGCGGTCAGCCCCAGCGACCGGCCGTCGCTGGCACTGCCGACGCCCTCGATGACCGCGTACACCCGGTCGCCGTCGCGCTCCGCGTCCGCCAGCCGCTTCAGCACCAGGCAGCCCACCCCCTCGCCGAGGGTGATCCCGTCCGCCGACGCGTCGAACGGGCGGGACCTGCCGGTCGGCGAGAGCGCGTGCACCGAGGCGAAGAGCAGGTAGTCGTTGATCCCGTTGTGCAGGTCCGCGCCGCCGCACAGCACCAGGTCGCTGGTGCCCGCCACCAGTTCCTTGCAGGCCACGTCGAGCGCCGCCAGCGAGGAGGCGCAGGCGGCGTCCACGGTGAAGTTGGCGCCGCCCAGGTCGAGCCGGTTGGCGATCCGCCCGGAGATGACGTTGGCCAGCATGCCGGCGAAGGAGTCCTCGGTGAGCGGCGGCAGTTGCTCGGCGAGCGCCTGCGGGACGGTGTCCAGGTAGGCGGGCAGCACGGCCGCCAGCACGCCCGCGTTCGACAGGTCGCTGCCCGCCTCGGCGCCGAACACCACGGCGGCGCGGGAGCGGTCGAAGGGGCGTCCACGGCCCTGGCCTCCGCTCTGTCCGGCGCTCCGTCCCGCGCCCTGGCCGGCGCCCTGGCCGGCGCCCTGGCCCGCGGCCTGGCCCGCGCCCTGGCCCGCGCCCTGGCCCGCGCCCTGGCCGGCGTCGTACCCGGCGTCCTGCAACGCCCGCCGGGCCGCTTCCAGCGCCAGCAGCTGCACCGGCTCGACGCTGCTCAGGGCGGCGGGCGGGATGCCGTAGTCCAGCGGGTCGAACGGGATCGGCGGCAGGAAGCCGCCCCACTTGGAGGGCGTGGTCCCGGGCTCGCCGGCGGTGGCGTGGTAGCGGGCCGGGTCCCAGCGCTCGGCGGGCACCTCGGTCACCGCGTCCACCCCGCCCACCACGTTCGCCCAGAACGCCGGCAGGTCGGGGGCCTGCGGGAACATGCCGGCCATGCCGACCACCGCGATCCGCAGCGGTGCAGGCTCGGGCCTGGCCTCGGGCCCGGCCACCGTCTCGATGCCTTGGCGCAGCCCCAGCGGCTCCGTCAGCTCGGCGGCCCGGGCCGCCAGGAAGCCGGCCGCGCCGGTGCTCACCTCGGCGTGCAGCGCGGCCAGTGTCGTGGTGGCCGCGCGCAGCACCGCGACCTGCCCGGCCATGAACATGCCCCGCTCCAGTTGCCCCCGCGCGTCCACCGGGGCGAGGACCCCCGCCACCCGGTCGACGCCCTTGGCGGCGATCCGCAGCCGGCCCACGTTCAGCCGCTCCAGCCGCTCCCAGGCCTCGCGGCCCATCCGGCCGTCCGCCCGCAACCGCTCGCGCAGCGCCCGGAACTCCGCGGTGAACGGGCTCGGCACGCATCGGGTGGCGTGCCCGGGCGCGGTCTGCAGCAGCTCGGTGCCGTCCGCCGCCAGCACCTGCCGCTGGAACTGCGGTTGCACCGCCCCGCGCGCCACCGCCTCCTCGGTGAACAGGTACGCCGTCCCCATCAGCACCCCCGCCGCGAGCCCCCGAGCCGCCAGCGGCGCGGCCATCGCCGCCACCATCGCCGCGGACCGCGCGTCGTGCACGCCACCGGCGAACAGCACCTCCACCGGCCCGCACGCCGGGGCCGCGGCCAGGTGCTCCTCCAGTACCGCCAACTGCGCCTCCCAGAGCGGGAAGCTGTACCGCGGGCCGACGTGCCCGCCGCACTCCGAGCCTTCGAAGACAAATCTGCGGGCACCGTCCTCCAGGAACTGCCGCAGCAACCCGGGCGACGGTACGTGCAGGAAGGTGCGGATCCCCGCCTCCTCCAGCCGCCGGGCCTGCGAGGCCCGCCCGCCGGCGATCACCGCGTGGCTGGGTCCGGCCGCCAGCACCTCGGCCAGCTGGGCCTCCCGCACCTCGGCCGGGGCGAAGCCCAACACGCCGACGGCCCACGGCAGTCCGCCGACCGCGGCGGCGGTCGCGGCGAGCAGCTCGCGGGTCCGCTCCGCGCCGGCCAACGCCAGTGCCACGCACGGCAGTGCGCCGGCCGCGGCCACCGCCGCGGCGAATCCCGGCTGGTCGCTGACCCGGGTCATCGGCCCCTGCACCACCGGCAGCCGGGTGCCCAGTGCCCGGCCCAGCGGCGCGCCGGGACCGACCAGGGCCGCGGCCGCACCCGGCGCCGCCACCACCTGCAGGCCCTCCGCGACCGCCTCGCGCACCGCGCGCACCGCACGACCGACCGTGCCGTGGCGTTCGGCGAACAGCGGTGCCAGGAAGCCGTCCTGACCGACCGGCAGGTCGAACTGGGAGCCTGGTGCGTGCGGGCGTGCTGCTTGGGCGCCGGTTGGCTGCGGGCTTGTCGGGTGGCCCCGCCGGGTACTGCGCAGCGCGCGCCAGCCGTCCACCACGGTCGTCTCGGAACCGTCCAGGCCGCGCACGGCCGCCGCAACCTCCGCCGGCACCGCGGACTCCGCCAACAGCGCGAGCTGACTGTCCAGCACCACCCCGGCGGCCCCGCCCGCCACCGCCGCCGCGGCCGTGCGCAGCCCGATGCCGCCCCAGGCCCAGACCGGCACCTCGATCCCCGCCGCGGACAGCAGGTGCTGGAGCAGCACGAACGTGCTCAACTCCCCCACCCGGCCGCCGCTCTCGCCACCGCGCGCGAGCAGCCCGTGGGCCCCGGCGCGCACGGCGGCCCGCGCCTGCGCCAGGTCCGTCACCTCGGCCAGCACCCGGTGTCCCGACCGGAGTTCGGAGACTTCCCAGCCCGGGACGTCCGCCGCCAGCACGACGACGCTCGGGCCGGCACCGCCCGCGGCGCGCAGTTCGCCGGGAGCCATCCGACACCCGGGCCCCACCCGGACGCCGTACCCGGGCGATCCACCTCCGCGGAGCCTGGCCAGCTCGACGCGCGACCGTCGATCGCCAACGCCCAGGTCCAGTACGCCCATTGCACCCGCGTGGCGCAGGGCCTCGACGAGCCCGGCGTCCGGTAAGTGGAAGGGGGTGATCCCGATGACGACATCGGTCGGCGAGCACGGCGAACAGTAGGGCCTCATGGACGCTCCGGTTTGCATCATGGTGCAGGTGGGGGCATGAGCGAGTTCGGAGGGCCGCCGCGAGCAGCCCTGCGCCGGGATGGCGAGGCGCCATTGCGCCGTCCCGCGATCCGGTCCAACATCGAGACTACTGAGTGGTAAGGGCAGTCAGGTTAAACCCAGGCTGCGCGTACATGTCAATGGATGCGTCGCTTTCGTGTCCCGAAGCGGAACGTGAGCAACCGCGGGAGCTGTGATGGGAGTTGCCCCTGATCCGACCGTGCGTCGCAGCTCCGGGCTCGCGCAGTCCTCGCGCACTGTCCTCGCGCGGTCAGGGATGCGGCCCGGCCAGGACGCTCGGGACGGCGACGAAGTCGGCCTCGGGGCCGAAGCGCTGCTCCAGACCGTCGGCCATGGCGCGCAGGGCCGCCGCGCCGTCGCCGCGGAACGAGGAGCCGTGCATCACGGCGAGGGTGCGCGGTTCGAGGGCGGCGAGCGAGCGCAGCGTGGCCACGGCGGCGGTCAGGCAGGACGTCTGCCGGAACAGCTGCTCGGACTCGAGCGCCGCCTCGACCAGGTCCTCCTCGGTGACGGCGGGTCCGTCGCCCAGCTGGGTGAACAGATCGCCGCAGAACAGGGTGCGAGTGTGCTCCTCGAAGAGCACCCGGGCCTCCCAGTTGTGCGGCACGTGCGGGGTGTTGATGTTGCGCACGGCGCGCCGGACCTGCTCGGCGGCGATCAGGAACTGGTTGAAGGTGAAGCCCGCCGGCGGGGCGATCTCCGGCACGAAGGTCGAGATCCGGTAGACGCCCTCGGCGATCTCGTCGACACTGGTCCGCACGGTGTGCTCCGCCTCCTGCCACGGGTCCGGGTGCTCCCCCTCCATCCGATCCGACGCCCCGTCGAACCGCCGCCCGGCACGCCGCACCCTCGCCCGGACGGCCCCGGCGCCGGCACGGCGCCTGGCCGCCCGCCGCTGAGGCGACCCTCTCTCGTCAGAACGTGGGCAGGTTCTCGCCGGGGCCGAACCTGAACCCCAGGGCATGGACCAGGTCGAACACCAAGCCCTCGGCGAGCGGGTCACACTCCGCCTCGAGGGTGGCCCTCACCGCCACCGGGTCAGGGCGAAGGCCGGCTTCCTCCGCCCAGGCCACGGCGTTGCCCGTGACCTCGTCGGGGTCGCCGATCTGCTCCTCGGGAACCTCGTAGTCCCGCGCCATCTCCGGAGACAGTACGCAGTGCCAGGTCAGACCGCTCGGGCCGGCAGCTTCCACGGCGACGACATCGCTGTCGTGCACGTACATGACGAGGGCCGGGGCGCCCGTCTCGGTCACGATCGGGGCAGGCGGCAGACCACCCGCGGCCCCCGGATCAGCCCGCACGGACAGCTGCAGGATCTGCCAGTCGCCGTCCCTGGCCGACCACCACGGCGTGGTGACAACCGCTCGAAACGTCGACAACTCGGTCGCCGGCCGCTCGGCCCGCACGACGATGAAATGCCCGGAGAAACCCATGGCCCGAGACCGTAGCTCCCGGCACCGACATCCCGGCCAGAAGCAGACGGCGGCGCCCGTCAAGAAGGGGTCCCGGCACACCGTCCCTCCGCTCCACGGGCCGTCGGGCGGGAGCCCCGCGGGCCGTCCCATGGTGCACAACCCCCAGGGAGGGGCACTCGACAACGTCATGGCACCGCGCTTCGCACGATCGTGTGCAAGCCGGCGTTTCCGCCGCCACCAGTGACCGCCCGCCCGCAATGCTCGGCGGCATGCTGACCCTCACGCGGCTCGTCCGCCTCGCCGCTCTCGGCACCCTCACCTCGACCCTGTTCCTGGCCAGCCCCGGGACGGCCGGCGCGCAGACCGCTCCGCACCGGAGCCTCCGCTCCGCCGGCGAGGTCTGCTACTCCCAGCTGCCCGCGGAAGCCCACGACACCCTGGACCTGATCGACCACGGCGGCCCGTTCCCCTACTCGAGAGACGGCATCGTCTTCACCAACAGCGAAGGCGCCCTCCCCCGGCAGTCCGCGGACTACTACCACGAGTACACCGTCATCACCCCCGGCGCACCCACCCGGGGCGCCCGCCGGATCGTCACGGGCCAGGGCGATCACGAGGACTACTACACGGCCGACCACTACGCGACCTTCGCCCAGGTCGACTGGGCCTGCTGACGTCCGCTCAGCCGCTCCGCCACTCCGCCTCCTCGCGGACCGCGAGCCCGCGGCGTCGGCCGCCCCGGGCCGCGACTGCTCGCCGCCGCCACGTACCCGAACAGCCCGCCCTGCCGGGTGCGGCCGTCCCGCCGGGTCGGCGCGTCCAGGGGGTGGAATTCCGCTCGCCGGGTCCGCAGTGCGCGGCAGGGTGGGCGGCATGATGCTGCAACAGGAGACCCAGGACCTCACCGCCTACCTGGTGGCGGACGAGGTGATCGACCATCAACACCCGGAGCTGCGGGCACTGGCCGCCGAGTTGGCCACGCCCGAGGCGGCCTTCCACCACGTCCGTGACCAGGTGTGGCACTCCGCCGACGCGGGCGCGTACAGCGGGGCGTTCCGCGCCTCCGCAGTGCTGGCCGCGCGAAACGCCATCTGCCACGGCAAGTCCCACCTGCTCGCCGCGCTGCTGCGGGCGCAGGGCGTGCCGACCGGCCTGTGCTACCAGCGGCTGGAGGACGGCGAGGGCGGCTTCGTGCTGCACGGCCTCAACGCCGTGCACCTGGACGGCCGCTGGGCCCGGCTGGACGCCCGGGGCAACTGCGAGGGGGTGGACGCGCAGTACGACCTGGAGCGGGAGCGGCTGGCCTGGCCGGTCCGGCCGGAGCTGGGCGAGCGCGACTACCCCGGGGTCTTCGCCGTGCCGCCGGCCCCGCTGCTCCAGGCCCTCGCCCGGGCGGTGCCCGGGCGGGCCGGCTACGGTCACCTCCCGAGCGAGCTGCCGGTCACCGGCGGGTGAACCGGACGACGGCCCTGGCGGGCACCGGGTGGGTGGCCGCCAGGCCGTCGCTCCGTACCGGGTCGCTCAGTCCCGGCCACCCCCACACGCGCCGCCCGGCCGCCGCAGCGCGGCCCGGACCGACAGTCCCCGTTCCCGCCAGACGATGCCCGTCACCGCACCGAGAATGATCACCACGCCGATGGCGATCAGCCAGGACATGACGGCGAAGACCACGCCGATCGCGCCGTACTTCGCCGCGTTCGAGGTGATCATGCTCGATGCGGTGAGCGAGAACACCACCGCCATGCCGAGGTAGCACAGGCCGGTGGCGCAGGCGGACGGGAACAGCTCCCGCCAGGGGATCCGGCCCGCCAGCAGCACCCGGATCAGCAGCCACCAGAAGGCCACCAGCGCCACCGTGCCGACGACGCCCAGCAGCACCGGTCCGCCGACCTCGCGCACGTGCGGCACCAGCCAGGCCGACAGGGCCGCCCCTGCCACCACCACGGCCAGCCCGGCCACCCGGTGGGGCAGGTCCCTGGCGCCCCGGCCCGGGAGCTCGAAGATCAGCTGGTAGAGCTCCTGCAGTGCGGAGATCCCGGCGATGCCGCCGATCACGAAGAAGACCGACGAGGCCCCGGAGACAGCGTCATCGGTGGCCGTCGGCGAGGCGAACAGCCCGCTGACGTCGGCCACCGCCTGCCGGTCCAGCCCCAGCCGCTGCACCAACCCCACCACGGCGGTCCGGCCGGCCAGCGCATCGGTGACGATCACGAACGGGAAGAAGCAGAGCAGCAGCGTGGCCGCCAGCACCATGGCCCGGTTGATGACGCCGACGGACCGCAGTCGGTCCCGCAGCGCCTGCGCCGACGAGCCGGCGTAGCGCTCCCGGCCCGACGCCACCAGCCGCCGCAGGCGACGCGCACCCCACCGGTCGCCGAACCTCCCGCTACGGGAAGCGGTCATCCCCGCCGCGCTTCATCACGGTGTCCTTCGTGGTCCTCAGGGCCCGGCCTGCCTCGGCCGGGGTGGCGCCAGCCTGTCCCCCGCGGTCCCCGCGGCCGGGCCCTGGCACCGGATGTCACCGGGCTTCACCACGACGGGTGATCACGACTGCGCCCGGTTGCCCGCTTGGTAGGACTATCCACCGCGGACGATCCCGACGAGCGGACATGGCACGACCCCCCGGTCCGCCGTGGCGGCCCGGGGGGTCGTCGAGGCCGTCAGCCCTCCTTGACCACCAGGGTCTTGCCCGCCTTGTCGTGGAAGCACTGCTGCAGCGGCTTGTCCCAGAGCAGCGAGAGCACGTTGACCAGGGCGAAGAGCGAACCGAGGCAGTACACGGCCTGCGGCAGGCCGTAGACCGCCGAACGGGCCCAGAGCTCGTTGTCGGTGGGCCGGCCACCGTGGGCGGCGGAGACCACGCGCAGCTTCATCGCCATCTTGCCGACCGTCTGCTGGTTCTGGGTGACCATCATCAGCGCCTCGTAGCCGAAGACCACCAGGGCGTCGACGATCGCGCCCACGATCAGACCGGCGGCGGCGGCGACCAGGATCTGGATGAGGATCAGCGGGATCAGCAGCACGCCGAGGTCGATCAGGCGGGCCAGGAACCGGTCGCCCGGGCTGGCCAGGGTGCGGGTGCCCGGAGCCGGCGGACCGTACGGGTTGACCGGCCCGAGCCAGGACGGCAGCTGGCCGGGCTGCTGGTACCCGCCGGGGGGCGGCGGGTAGCCGTAACCGGGCTGCTGCTGCCCGTACTCCGGCTGCGGCGGCACGCCGTAGCCGGGCTGCTGCTGCGGCGGAAGCGGATCGTACGGACCCTGCGGCGCGCCGTACCCGGGCTGCGCCGGGGGCTGCTGGCCGTAGGGGTTCTGGGGGTCGGACGGGTACCCGTAGCCGGGAGGAGGATTCGTCATGGTTCCGCTCATTCAGTGGTGACTTGCCCTCAGAGGTTCTACTGGCCCCGCTGATCCTTTGGGAAGGCTTTGGGTTGAACTATTACGCGCTTGTGTCATCGCTGCGCCCCTGCAACAGGGTAGTGACGTGCCTCCCGGGCGGCGGCGTGGGGCCGGTCGAGGAACGTCCGCCGCGGGTGGCGCGCCACGCTGGAACGGTTCCTTGAGGGCCGAGCCGTGATCCGTATGCTCTGCGTAGTCGGAATATGCCTGTGCGTAGTCGAAATGTGCAGGGGCATATCGCACGATTTCCGGCGGCAGAGCCTGCTGCTGCACGGCGGACGGGCAGTGCCGCAACTTCCCAGGAAGGCCTGCCATGTCGGAAAGAGCGAACGGTGACCTGTTCGGCTCGGCCCCGCTCAGCCGTCGCCGGCTGCTTCTCGCCGGCTGCCTCGGCGCCGTGTCCGTGACCGCACTCGACGGCCTGATCCGGCCGCAGTGGGCCGCGGCGTCGGCCCTGCAGCCGCAGACCCCGCTGCGCGGCGCGACCATTCCCAAGTACGTCACCGCGTTGCCCACGTTCCGCGGACAGCGGGTCAGCTCGTCCTCGATGACGACCTCCTTCGTCGAGTTCGCCCAGCACGTCCTGCCGCCCCAGATGTATCCGCCCGCGTATGCGGACGGCACCTGGGTCTGGGGGTACCAGGTCGGGAACCGGCCGCCGAGTTGGCCCGGTTGCACCGTCGAGGCGTTCGAGGGGCGTCCCACCACCGTCCGCTACGTCAACCGGCTTCCCGGGTGCGACCAGGGATCACGGGTGGCGCCGCTGCTCACGGTCGACCGGACCCTGCACTGGGCCGACCCGCTGAACCAGGGGGACTCCTGCGACCCCTACCGCGGCCCGATCCCGGCCGTCGCACACCTGCACGGCGGCGAGGTGTCTTCCGCGGTCGACGGCGGACCGCAGGCCTGGTTCACCGCGGCCGGCCAGCGCGGCTCCGGCTACGCCACGAGCGCCCCGGCGGCACCCGACGAGGCCGTCTACCGGTATCCGAACGCCCAACCGGCGACCACCCTGTGGTTCCACGACCACGCGCTCGGCGTCACCCGGCTCAACGTGTACGCCGGGCTCGCCGCCTTCTACCTGGTGCGCGACCGCTACGACACCGGCCGGCCGGACAATCCGCTCGGGCTCCCCGCCGACCCGTACGAGGTCGAGATCGCGATCCAGGACCGGGAGTTCGACACCAACGGGCAGCTGCTCTTCCCGGACGGCACCAACCCGGACGCCGACCTGGTCATCCCGCCGTCCAACCCGCACGCGCACCCGTACTGGATCCCCTCGTTCCTCGGGGACGCGATGGTGGTCAACGGCCGCACCTGGCCGGTGCTCGCCGTCGAGCCGCGCCGCTACCGCTTCCGCATCCTGAACGGGTGCAACGGCCGCTACCTGTCGATGAGCCTGACCGACGCCCCGAACGCGAGCCAGGGCAACGCGCCGTCCGCGGTGCCGTTCTGGCAGATCGGCACCGACGGCGGGCTGCTCGACACCCCGGTGGAACTCAACACGCCCGGCCGACCGGACGCGCTGCGGCTGATGCTCTCGCCGGCGGAACGTGCCGATGTGATCATCGACTTCGGCGGACTCGAGGGCAGGTCGCTGATCCTGACCAACACGGCCCGCCACTCCTTCCCCACCGGCCCGCTGCCGGACCCGTCGCTGGACGGCCAGATCATGCGGATCGACGTGAACCTCCCGCTCTCCGGCCGGGACACCACGTACGACCCGGCGACCGGCACACCGCTGCGCGGCGGCCGCGGCCGGCCGGCGCCGATCGTCCGGCTCGCCGACCCCGTCACCGGCCAGGTCGCCGCCGGCGTGACGGTGCACGCCGACCGCCAACTGGTGATCAACGAGCCGGAGACGGTCGTCTGCACGCCGCCCGTCCCCGACAGCAGCGGCACGCTCATCGCCCTGGTCAACAACAGCATGTGGACCGGCCTGCGGGCCGGGACCAGCACCCCGATCTCCGGCTCCCGGCGCGACCGGTACGGCCAGGGCCTGTGGCTGACCGAACGGCCGCGGGTCGGGGCCACCGAGGTCTGGGAGATGCTCAACAGCTCGACCTTCGCGCACCCGATGCACCTGCACCTGGTCCAGTTCCAGGTGCTCAACCGGCAGGACATCGATGTCCCGGGCTACCTCGCCGCCTGGGCCGCGGGGTTCCCCGGCGGCACCTACGAAGGCCAGCTCTGCGACGGCACGCTGAGCGAGCACGTCGCCTACCCGCCCGGCGTGGTCATCCCCGGCTACGGTCCGCCCAGCGACTACCTCACCCCGAACGCCGACGGCGCGCTCGGCGGGAACCCGGCCTTCAGCCCCCACCTGACCGGCCCGGTCACGCCACCGGACCCGACCGAGGCGGGCTGGAAGGACACGGTGAACATCAACCCGGGACAGGTGACCAGGGTGATCGCCCGCTGGGCGCCCACCACGACGGCGGTGGACCGCGTCCGCCCGGGCCGGAACCTGTTCCCCTTCGACCCGACCGAGGGACCGGGCTACGTCTGGCACTGCCACATCATCGACCACGAGGACAACGAGATGATGCGGCCGTACGCGCCGACGCACTGACGGGTCACTGGAGAGTGGGAAGTCGGCGTGTCCGACTTCCCACTCCGCACAGATACCAGGTGCACTCCACGCTCCGGGCACGGTATGTTCACGCAGCCTTGCCCTCATCTCGGACGGAACCTGGTGAACGACAGCTTTGCCGCCAGCCTCTTCGGCCTGCTCCTGCTCATCCTCCGCGTCCTCGCCCCGCTCGTCGGAGCCGTGGTCGCCGGCACGCAGATCCGCCGGCGCGGGCGCAGCGCCCGCCTCGCGCTCGCCGGATGCCTGGTGCTGGCGGCGGCGCCGATCGTCTCGGCGCTCGCCGAGGTGCTCGGGCTCGGCGTCGCGATCCGGGTGACCGGCGCACTCATGGCGAGCAACGTGCTCTCCCTGGTCACCCTGCCGTTCGAGCTGACCGGCCTCGGGCTGCTGCTCGCCGCCGCCCTGTCGGCGCCCACGCCGCTCCAGGCGCCGCCGGTCCCGCCGTACGCACCCGACCCCGCCCAGGGCCGGCGCTACTGAGACACGCCCCAGGTCGGTCCTCGCCAAAATACCGATTTCCCACCCGCCTGACGACCTGCCACAATCCCGTGCGTGTCGATCATTGACGAGGTATACGAAGCCCGCTACGGCTGGACCCGGCGGACCGTCCTGGTGACCGCCTTTGCCGTGCTCGCGACGGTGGCGGGGCTGCTGGCCCCCGGCTTCTCGATGCCGCTGCGCATCGCGGCCGTGCTGCTCTTCGGGTTCGGCGGCGGGCTGATGGCGTACGGCGCGGCCGGCCGGAAGGTGGCGCTGCGGGTGGACGGCACCGGCATCCTGCTCGGCGGCTCACCGGTGCGCTACGCGCAGACCACCGTGTTCGTGCCCTGGCACGAGGTGGCGGCCGTGGAGCTGTGGACCCAGCGGCTCCGCGGCGGCCACGGCGTCCCGCTCCACCTGCCGTACGTCGGCGTGCACCGCATCGGCGGCGCCCCGGCCGGTGCGGTGGCCCGGGCGGTCAGCGGGACGCTCACCCCGGTCTCCGCCGAGCTGGTGGCCAACAGCCGGGCCGTCAACGGGTGGCCGTTCGACACCAAGGCCTTCACCGACGCGGTGGCCCGCCACGCCCCGCAGCTCCAGATCAGGGTCGCCGCGAACTTCCCCGCCAAGCGCTGACCGGCCGGCGCCCACTCGCGGTCGTTCTCAACCAGGCTGGAAGAACGCGAGCAGCTTCCGGGCGGCGTCCGGCGAGCTCAGCAGCGCATGCATGTCCGCGGACTTCCGAGCGGCGGCCCCGGTGCGTTCGAACATCTCGCGTTCGTACGCTCCGACCGCGGCGGGAACGTCGTCCGGGTGCGCGGCCAGCGCGAGACCGAGCGCGGCGCCGTCGAGCAGCGCCAGGTTGGCGCCCTGCCCCACAGCCGGCATCAGGTGCGCGGCATCGCCGAGCAGCGTGACACCAGGCCTCGACGGCCAGGTCAGGCCGATCGGGAGGGTCGTGATCGACCGCGCCAGGACCGTGTCGTCGCAGGCCTCGATCAGCGCGGTGAACCGTGGGTCCCAGCCGGGGAGGAGTTCGATCAGCCGCGCCCGGGCGGCGGCCGGGTCGTCGAACGGGATCCCGCTGGTGGCGAACCAGTCCTCGCCGGTGTTGTAGAAGCTGACGCCGATCCGGACGCGGCCGTCGCCGTTGCGCTGCGCAGCCAGGGATATCCCGTTGCCGAGCACCCAGTAGGTGCCGCGCCCGACCATCGCCGCGAGGTCGGGGTGCGTGCGGTCGATGTCGGGAATGCCGACCTCGACGACGTTCTTGCCGGTGTGAACCGGGCGGGCGTCGGTGACCAGCGCGCGGACCCGGGAGGCCGCGCCGTCCGCGCCGACCAGCAGGTCGTACGGCGCACTGCTGCCGTCGGCGAAGTGCAGCAGGCCGCCGGCGGCGGAACGGAACGCGTGGCCCCAGCGCACCACGTCCCCGGGGAGCGAATCCAGCAACATGGTGCGCAGGTCGGCTCGGTCGACCTCGGGCCGCGCGAGCGGGGCGTCCTCGGGCGTGTCCTCCTGGAGCAGCAGGGTGCCGTCCGGCTCGAGGAGCCGCATGTCCTGGCCTTCGCCACGGGCGATCGCGTGGAACTGCTCGATCAGACCGGCCTCGCGCAGCGCCCGCTGGCCGGAGTGGATGTCGAGCATGCCGCCCTGCCCGCGGGCCTCGCGCGAGGAGTCGCGTTCGTACACGACGGCATCGATGCCGTTCACGTGCAGCACCCGGGCCAGGGCCAAGCCGCCCAGGCCGGCTCCGACGATGGCGATGGCGATGGCGATGGTCATGGTTGCCCCCGGTGCATCGGATCGGTCGATCCACCGTATCGCCACCGCCGGATCGATCGGTACTGGATCGACCGGTGCCGGGTCAGTGCGGGGCGGTCAGACCTTCTGCAGGCCGGCCTGGACGTCGTCGAAGTTCATCACCGGCATGAAGCTGATCCGGGCGCCGAGGTCCTGGAAGAACGGTTCGGCGATGCTCGGGATGTCGGACGGCTCCTTCAGGTCGAAGACGACGAACCCCGTCCGCAGCCCGTCCACCGCGCCGAAGTACGCGGCTTCCGGCTTGATCCGTTCGAAGACCGACTTCATGGTGTCGGCCAGCGTCTTGGCGACGATGGCCTCGTTCGCCTTCTCCGTGTCCAGTTGGACCGTCAGCATCATCCTCATGCTCGCACCACCTCGTGATCGGCGTTCGGCACACGCGTGCCTCTCCAGATGCTGGTCGCGGACCGTGGTGGTCGCAGCCCGGGTGGGGCATCAGGGGGACGACGGCCCGTCAGCCCGGCAGGGCGACCAGGCCCGCCTGGTACGCGGTGATCACCAGTTGGACCCGGTCCCGGGCGTCCAGCTTGGCCAGCAGGCGGGCCACGCAGGTCTTCACGGTCGCCGTGCTGATCACCAGGTCGGCGGCGATCTCGGTGTTGGAGCGGCCCAGGCCGATCAGGCTCAGCACCTCCCGCTCGCGCTCGGTCAGCCCGGGCAGCACCCGGGTGCCCGGGCCGGGTGCCGCGGCGCGGGCCGCGGGTTCGGCGCGGCCGGCGAACTCCTCGATCAGGCGGCGGGTGACGCTCGGCGCGATCAGCGCGTCCCCCGCAGCGACCACCCGGACCGCCGCCAGGATCCCCTCCAGTTCCATGTCCTTGACCAGGAACCCCGAGGCGCCGGCGCGCAGCGCGCCGTAGACGTGGTCGTCGTCGAAGGTGGTCAGCACCAGGACCCGGGCGCCGCCGGGGCCGGCCAGTACCTGGCGGGTGGCCTCGATGCCGTCCATCCCGGGCATCCGGATGTCCATCAGCACCACGTCGGGGCGCAGTTCGGCGGCCAGTCGGACCGCGCCCGCGCATCGGCCTCCGGTCTTCAGCCCCCGGGATGACGGCGGCCCCGACGACTGTCCCCGCAGGTCCGATGCCCGGCAGCCGCTCGGCCCGGCACGGTGGGGACGTGATCGACGTTCAGCACCTGACGAAGCGCTACGGCCGCACCACCGCGGTCGACGACCTGACCTTCACCGTCGAACCGGGCCACGTCACCGGGTTCTTCGGCCCGAACGGCGCGGGCAAGAGCACCACGCTGCGGATGATCCTCGGCCTGGGGACCCCGACCAGCGGCACCGCGACGGTGGCCGGGCGCTCGTTCCGCGACCGGCCGTACGGCCTGCGGCACGCCGGGGCGCTGCTCGACGCCGGCGACGTGCACGGCGGGCGGACCGCCCGGGCGCGCCTGACGGCGCTCGCCCGGTCCAACGCGATCCCGGCCGGCCGGGTGACCGAGCTGCTGGCCGAGGTCGGGCTGGCGAGCGCGGCCGACCGGCGGATCGGCGGGTTCTCGCTGGGCATGCGCCAGCGCCTGGGCATCGCCGGCGCGCTGCTCGGGGATCCGCCGGTGCTGCTCTTCGACGAGCCGTTCAACGGTCTGGACCCGGAGGGCGTGCTCTGGGTGCGCGGCCTGTTCCGCCGGCTGGCCGCCGAGGGGCGGACGGTCTTCGTCTCCAGTCACCTGATGAGCGAGATGGAGCGCACCGCCACCCGGCTGGTCGTGGTGGGCCGCGGTGAGCTGCTGGCCGCCGAGTCCGTCCGGGAGTTCGCCGCCCGGAGCACCGCGGGGCGGGTGACGGTTCGCAGCCCGGCTTCAGCGACTTGCTCGCCGCCGAATGGCTCAAGGTGTGGTCGCTGCGCTCCACTCCGTGGGCGCTGGCGGTCAGCGCGCTCGGGATCGTCGGCGCGAGCCTGAACGCGGCGGTCGCCGACTACGACCGCTGGCCCACGCTGAGTCCGCAGGAGCAGGCCTACGTCCGGCACAGCGGCGCGATCTTCGACGCCTACCCCGACACCGCGGCGATGATCGCCATGCTGGCGACCGGCTGTCTGGGCGCCGTCGCGATCGTCAGCGAGTACGCCGGCGGCCTGGTCCGCACCACTTTCGCGGCCGTGCCCGCCCGGCGCGCGGTGCTCGGCGCCAAGGTCGGTGTGCTGTCCGCGGTGATGCTGGTCTTCGGCCTGGTCACCGCCACGGTCTCGTTCGGCGCCGCGCAGGCGGTGCTGGCCGGCCGGCACGCCACGGTGGCGGCGGGCGGCACGGCGGTGGTGCAGGCCGTGGCGGCCTCCGCCCTGCTGCCGGTGGTCTGCGCGCTGGTCGGCCTGGGCGTGGGCGCGCTGGTCCGGCACAGTGCGACCGGTATGGTGGCCACGGTCTTCCTGCTGATGCTGCTGCCGGAGTTCTTCACCGCGAAGTACCGCTGGTCGGCCGACCTGGAGTACGCGATGCCGCACTACGCCTGGGCGCACCTGGCCGCTGAGCAGTTCGTCCACACGCCGCCCTACCCGTAGACCACCACCAGTGCCTGGCTGGTGTTCGCGCTCTGGCCGCTGGTGGCGGTGGCGCTGGCCGCGGTCGCCGTCCACCGCCGGGACCTCTGACCCGGGCCGCAGCCGGCTTCGCGTCACCGCACCGGGCCCAGGGGGGTGCTCGAACTCCGCGCCGGCACACGGCTGCTCGGGATTTCCGCCGGTTCGGGAATCGGGCGGAAGATCCACCGCGACCGCTGTAGTGTGCATGCAATGGAACGGGGACAGCCTGTCGTCGCTGGCGTGGCGATCGCTTTCATCGGCTACACCAGCACCTTCGCGGCCGTGCTGGCCGGCCTGCGGGCCGCCGGGGCGACTCCGGCCCAGGCCACCTCGGGTCTGGTGGCGCTCTGCCTCTCGCTCGGCCTGGGCTCGCTCTGGCTGAGCCGGCGCAACCGGATGCCGATCACCGCCGCCTGGTCGACACCGGGGGCCGCCGTGCTGGCCAGCGCGGGACAGGTGGCGGGCGGGTGGCCGGCGGCCGTGGGCGGGTTCGTGGTCGCCGGTCTGCTGGTGGTGTTGACCGGGTTCTGGCCGCGGCTGGGCGCCCTGGTGGCGGCGATCCCGGCACCGATCGCACAGGCCATGCTCGCGGGTGTCCTGCTCGAACTCTGCCTGGTCCCCGTCCAGGCGCTCGCCTCCCACCCCTGGGAGGTCGTGCCGATCCTCGCCACCTGGCTGATCGCCGTGGTGACCGCGCCGCGTTGGGCCGTGCTCGCCGCCTTCGGGGCGACCGTCGTCGTGGTCGGTGTCCTCGCCGCCCGGGGTGACGGGCTGCACGGGCCGTGGCTGCCCGGGCTCTCCCTGACGGTCCCCCACCTGTCCTGGGCCGCGATCGCCGGCATCGCGCTGCCGCTGTACGTCGTGACGATGGCGGCGCAGAACGTGCCCGGCGTCGCGATCATGAGCTCCTTCGGCTACCGGGTGCCGTGGCGGGCCGCGATGGCGGTCACCGGCGCCGGCAGCGTGCTCGCCGCTCCGTTCGGCGGGCACGCCGTCAACCTCGCGGCGATCAGCGCGGCGCTGCCCGCCTCGCCCGAGGCGCACCCGGACCCGGCGCGCCGGTGGCCGGCCTCCCAGGCGTTCGGTGTCACCTACCTCGGGCTCGCCGCGGGGACCACGGCCCTCACCAGCTTCCTCGCCGTCGCCCCGGCGGACGTGGTCGGCACCGTGGCCGGTCTGGGCCTGCTCGGGTCCCTGGGGCACGCCCTGACCGCCGCGGTCGTCGGCTCCGGCGGCCCGGCGGCGTCCGGCGGCGGGTCGGCGGCCACCGCCACCGCCGGCGCCGGCTCGCCGGCGGACCGGACGGCGGCGACCGTCACCTTCGTCGTCGCCGCCTCCGGCACCACGCTGGCCGGGGTCAGCTCCGCCTTCTGGGCGCTGGTCGCCGGCCTGCTGGTACGGCTGGCCGTCACGGCTTCGCTGCGCGGCGCCGTGGCGGAGCCAGTCGTCGAGGACGAACCGGCCTGACCGCCACGGGGAGCGCCGCAGTGCTCCAGGTCGGTCCGTGCCCGGCGCGGAGAGCCGCGCCGGGGCCGCCGCCGGCCGGCGTCAGCCGCGCGATCTGACGCCCGGAGGCAGGTTCGGCGCCTGCTCCGAGAGCGTCACCCAGACCGCGCCGTCCACGACTTCGGCCCGGTGCACCCGGACGGGCCGCTCCGCGGGCGGGGCGTCCACCGCGCCGGTGCGCAGGTCGAAGCGCGACATGTGCAGCGGACACTCCACGATGCAGCCGTCGACCCAGCCCTCCGAGAGCGCGGCGGCCTGGTGCGTGCAGGAGTCGTCCACCGCGTGGACCGTTCCGTCCGCGGTGACGAAGACCGCGAGCGGCGGTGACGTGGTGGTGACCCGGTATCCCTTGTCCGTCGAGAGGTCCGACAGCTCGCAGACCTTGATCCGATCGGCCGCCATGCTTCCCCCCTCCTCCCCGTGTCAGAGCTCGATGGAGTGGTTCTGGTACCGGACCTTGTCCCGGTAGGTCTTGCGCAGCAGGTCGTTCTGCGGGACGACGGTCAGGTTCACCGTGCCGGCGACCGTGATGCCCCGGTCGGTCAACCCGCTCGCCTTCTCCGGATTGTTGGACATCAGCGTCACCGAGCCGACGCCGAAGAACTCCAGGATCTCCGCCGCCCGGTCGAAGGACCGCGCATCGCGCTGGAACCCGAGCTGCGCGTAGGCCTCGGTCTGCGCGACCCCCTCCTCCCGGAGGCGGGCCGTGAGCAGTTCGGCCATCCGGCCGTTGCCCTTGCCGTCCTGGTCCAGCCAGATGACCAGGCCGCTGCCCGCCTCGTCGATCCTCTGTTGGGCCATGGCCATCTGCTCGCGGCAGTCGCACTCGATGCCGTTGAAGACGTGCGCGGTGGTGCAGTGCGAGTGGACCCGGCACAGCACCTCGTCCCGGCCGGCGATGTCCCCCTGGACGATGGCGATCGACTCGCTCCGGCCGTCGTAGAACAGGTACTCCGTGAAGTCGCCGAACCGCGTGTGCAACGGCCCCTGGGCCAGCAGGACGATCACTTCGCACCGTCCACCGTGGACCGGGGGCCGGTGGCGATCAGGAGCTGGGAGTGCGAGAGGTTGTTGAAGTGGACGTCCTTGTCCGCGGTGTTGGTGATCCGGGCGGCGGGGTGGGCGGTGAGGAAGCAGCCGACGAAGTTCTTCGCCATCACCATGCCGAGGTTGCGGCCGGGGCAGCTGCGCCGTCCCTTGCCGAAGGGCATCACGTACGGCTCGGCCCCCTTCTCCGTCCCCAGGAACCGCTCGGGCTCGAAGGCGCCGCCGTACTCGGCGTGCAGGGCGTGGATGTTGGGCATCACGCGGGTGCCCGCCTTCAGCAGGTACCGGCGTCCCTCGACCGCCACGTCGAAGTCCGCGACGACCTTGTTGTTGATCACCGAGCCCGGCGGGCTCAGGCGCAGCGTCTCGCTGACGCACGCCTCGACCAGCTCGTCCTGCTCCTCCCCGGTGGCGGCCGCGATCGCGTCGCGCCACTTCTCGTTCTCGGGGAGCAGGACGTACCAGAGGGTCGCCAGGATGGTGTTCTGCACGGTGTCCAGGCCGGCGATGGAGGCGGTCAGCAGGTCGTCCCGGGTGATCTCGGTCGGGATGCCGAACTGCGCGTTGCCCGTGGCCACCTGCTCCCACACCGTGCCGGGCCCGGGCGTCCGCCGGAGCACTCCGGCCAGGTGGTGCTGCAGGCTCCGGATGTTGTGCTGCAGGCGGCGCGCCTCCCGGGTGACGGGCCAGGTCGCCAGTGGGAAGTGGACCCGGTTCCAGAACCGGTTGGAGTAGAACCGCAGTCCCGTGAAGGTCTCGTTCAGGGCGAACATGAAGGGCACCTGCGACACGGCGCCGTCGGGGTCCTTGAAGGGGACCGTCAGACCCATCGCCTCCTCGCCCCAGACGAACTCCCCCATGACGTCCCGGGTGTAGTCGCCGGCGATGCGCTTCATGTCGAGCGGCGCGTCGTCCCCGGCGGCCGGGCGGCACGACTCGGCGGCCCGTCGGGCCGAGATCGCGAAGATCCTGGCCTGGTCGAAACCCTTGCCGAGGTTCCGCTTGCGGTCCCCGAAGTGTTCCGTGGTGATCTTCTGGAAGGTCATGGCGGACGGCGAGAGCTGTCCGAAGGAGTAGCGGGCGGGCGTGTCCCGGTCGATGTACCGGCCGGTGACGGACGGGCTGACCAGCACCTCCGTCGTCTGCTTGTTCACGGCGTAGAGCTGGATGTCGAACCCGCGGATGCTCCCGACGAAGTCGGTGGCCGGGTGGTCCAGGTACAGGTAGTCCCGCGTCTTGTTCCGGTTGATCAGGCCGGAGACGTCCGCCTCGGACCCGATGAACGGGTAGGTCCGGCTGAAGGCGACGCCCTGCCGCTCGTAGTACCTGCGGTCCAGGACCGTGCGCGTCACCTTGGCGGCGAAGGCGAGCGAGGCGGCGCCGGCCAGCGCCGCCGAGGCGTACAGGGGTGACTTCGGTAACTTCATGAGGACTCCTCAACAGGTCATGGTCAGGCGGGAGTCGGCGGTCGGGTCGTCGTCGACCCCGGTACCGCCGGACTCACCTGTGAACGGGCCCGCAGCGCACGGTCGGCAGCAGCGCCGGGTCAGTCCGGTCTGCCGCCGGAGCGGGTCTGCTCGGTCTCCTTCTCCAGCCGGTCCCGCGCGGCGCAGATCCGCTCGCAGCGGTCCCGGTCGACGGGGCCGTGCCAGGCACCGCCGGTCTTGACCGAACTGCCGACGACGGCGCCGTCGGTGTGGGCGAAGACGTCGCCCAGGTTGTCCGCCGTCACGCCGGATCCGGCGACGAGCGGCAGGTCCGTGGCCGCGCGGATGATCCGCAGTTGCTCGGTCCGGGGCGGGTCACCGAGCCGGGTGCCGGTGACGATCAGCGCGTCGGCGTCGAACCAGGCCGCGTCCTTCGCCTGCTCGGCCAAGGACCGGTCCGCCGTGATCGCGTGCGCCCCGAGCTTGACCTGGACATCGGCCCAGACGGTGACGTGGTCGGCGCCGATCGCCCGCCGGTAGCGCACCAGCCGGCCGGCCCGCCCCTCGACGAGGCCCTCGTTGGCCACGTAGGCGTTGACCCACTGGTTGGCACGCACGAACCGGGCGCCCGCCGCCGCGGCGACGGCGAGCGAGCGGTCGACGGCGTTCGCCAGGCAGTTGATGCCCAGCGGGACCGCGACGCTGCGCGCCACCTCGGCCGCGACGACCGCCATGGCTGCCGGGGTCTCCGGGCCGACGTCGTCGGGCTTGAGGAACGGGATGTCCCAGGCGTTCTCGATGACCAGCCCGTCGAACCCGGCCTCGACGAGCACCCGGGCCTCGTCCGTCGCCCGCCGGATCACCTCCGCCATCCCGCGTTCCGGGGTGAACCGCGGCGACCCGGGAAGCGGCAGCAGGTGGATCATGCCGACGAGGGCGAACCGCCGCCCGAAGAGCCTCGCCAGATCACCGCACTCGGGGACTCTGCCGGCAGCGGCACGGTCGGTCACGGTCGCTCCTCCTGCAGATCTCGGCGAGGCTCTGGCAGAACCCGACGAGCGTAACCGCTCCCTCACTCCCTGCGCTACACCCCGCGGAGCATCACGGCTGCACACGAATCACCCGTGCCCGAGGCGGTGCCTGAGGTTGACGGCGGAAGCCCTGGCCACGGCCGCGGGGTTCAGGAAGCGCAGCGGACCGATCAGCCGGGACGCGAACAGGTGCATGTGCCGCGCCATCGACGCGTCGCGCGCCGCCGCCGAGAACATCAGCCGCTCCAGGGGGTTGAACGGGCGGGCCGTGGCGTAGTCGGCCGCCAGGAACTGGTGGCCGCGCAACCGGCGCCGGTGTTCGCGTCCGTAGGCCGCGAGCGACCGGTCGAGGTCGCCCCGACCGGCGGCGGCCGGGCCGACCGCGGCGGCCAGCCACCGCGCGGACTGCAGGGCCCACCCGCAGCCCACGCCCCACAGCGGATCGCCGGTCAGGGCGGCGTCGCCGATCAGCGCGAGGCCCGGCGCGGTCGGCCGGCGGCTGTGCAGCGGGTAGTCGACGGTGCCGATGATCTTCGAGATGCGCTCGGCGGAGTCGACGGGCGGAGCCTCGGGCAGGGCGCGGACGAAGGCGAGGAAGCTGCCCTCCAGGTCCTCCCGGAAGGCCGGCAGGTGCTTCTTGTCCGGCAGCACCGCGAGGACCGTCACCCCGTCGTCGTTGGGGAAGGCGTACGCCATGTCGGGTTCGAGGAACCAGGTCTGACCGATTCCGCCGTGCAGCGGGAGGTTGCGGAAGTAGGCGAGGTAGCCGAATCGCCGGTTCTCGTGGTGCCGCACGGGCACCTCGGCGAACCTGGCCACGGCCGAGTCCTTGCCGTCGGCGCCCACCACCAGGCGGGCCCGCAGCTCGACCTCGCCCCCGGGGGTCGAGGCGCGCACCCCCGCGGTGCGCCCGGCTTCCCGGAGCAGCCCGGTCACCTGGTGACCGAGGAGCAGCTCGACGCCCGGAGTCTGCGCCGCATGGGCCCTGATCAGCGGGTCGAGGGTGCTGCGGCGGACGTTGTACGCGTACGGCAGCTCGGGGCCCGCCGGTCCGGCCTTCGGCTCGATCCAGCCCCAACGGGTGTACCAGCGGGCGTCGTTGCGGACCGCTCCGGCCGCCTCGAGCGCGGGTATCAGGCCGAGTTCGGCCAGCACCGGGTAGGCGTTGGCCGTCATCGCGTGGGTGCAGAGCACCTTGTACGCGGCTGGGTCCGAGCGGCGCTCCAGCAGCGCGACCCGGGCGCCGCGGCGCGCCAGCAGGATCGCCGCGGCGCTGCCGGCGAGGCTCGCTCCGCTGATCACCACGTCGTACTCGTCCCCCGCGCGCCCATGCTCGGTCATGCGCTGATCGCCCCCTTCGGAGTGCGCTGCCGTTCGTGGCAGTGCTTGCAGTGCCACTGGTGTCAGGAGCATGAGCAGTTGTCAAGAGTCGGCGTCGTCGATGGTCCGTCAGCCCAGGTCAGGAGGGGGGTCGAAGATCGAGTAGCCTTCTGTTCCGGTCGATCTGCCGACGGACAGTGGGGTGGTGGAGGCGTGGTTGCCGTGGTGGCCGGGGCCTGGACGACCGAGGGCACGGGCTGATGGGCGCGCTGGACGACCTCGGTGACAGCCTCGAAGGCCTGTACAAGGACGGCAAGAAGGGCTTCGGCATCACCGTCGACCAGGTCTCCCACCTGGGCGGCGACGCGCTCGACCTGGTCGGCCTGCACGACGCGGCCAAGGCGGTGGACGACTTCGGCGACGGTGTCGCCGACGACATGGGCGCGCAGGTCGGTGAGAAGCAGCTCGGTGAGTCGGACGACCCCAAGGACCTGGTGCACGGGGATGCCAAGGCGCTGAAGGACGCGGCGGACAAGCTGGGCAAGTTCCACGACGCGTTCGAGGAGACCGGCGGCGGCCTGCAGGCGATGGACTCCGCGCACTGGCAGGGCCAGGCCGCCGAGGCGTTCCGGGCCAAGTTCGAGCCGCACCCGCGCCTGTGGCTCACCGCAGCCGACGCCTGCGGCACGGCCGCCACCACCCTCGCCGGCTTCGCCAAGACCGTCAGTTGGGCCCAGGACCAGGCCAAGCAGGCCATCGACGCCTACAACGCGGCGAAGAAGGCCTACCAGCAGGCCCTGGACGCCCACAACACGAGCGTCGACGGCTACAACAAGGCGATCAAGACCTACAACGCGGCGGTCAAGGCCAACAAGGACCCCGGCACCAAGCCGACCGATCCGGGTGGCTTCCACGACCCGACCACCGGTCAGCTCTCGCACGCCCGGGACCTGCTGCGCGGCGCCCGTACGGCCCGCGACCAGGCGGCCACCAGCGCCGCCGCCGCGGTGCAGGCCGCCACCGGTACCGCGCCGGCGGAGCCCAGCTTCACCCAGCGGATGAAGCTGGACTCGATCGACCTGGCCGAGGGCGGCATGACCGGGGTGACCCACGTCTACGGCGGCCTGGCCAAGGGTGCGGCGGACATCGTGGACTTCGGGCGCAGCATGAACCCGATGGACCTCTACAACATCACCCACCCCGCCACCTACCTCGACCACCTCAACAGCGTGGCGGCCGGTCTGGTGCACGCCGAGTTCCACCCCACCGACGTGCTCAAGGGCGTGGTGGGCTCGGGCTGGGGCTCCGACCCGTTCGAGGCGGGCGGCAAGCTGATCACCAACATCGCCTTCGGCGTGGCGACCGACGGCGGCGGCGAGGCGGCCGCCGCCGAGGACGCCACCAAGGCCACCGTCGACACCGCCGGCAAGGACACCGCCCAGGACGCGGCGCACCCCGCCCCGGTGGCGGCTCCCCCGCCCGACCCGATGGCGGCGGCCGTCAACCCGAACGTCGACCTCGACGCGATCGGGCCGAACAAGCCGGTCTACCGGACCACTAACGAACCGCTCTACCGCGTGGGCAACCGGCCGCCCGAGGTGAACTTCAAGGTCGGCTTCGAGCCGTGGGACACCGACAAGACCGACCTGCTGGCGTACGCGAAGGGCGGCGGCTACGAGTCCGCGTTCGTCGGCACCAGCTGGGACACCAACATCAGCACCAAGCTCCCGCGCCTCTACAAGTACCTGATCGACGCGCCCGGCGGCATCGACGTCAACGCCACCCTGGGCGAGCTGTCGCCGCACCCCGGCGAGAACGAGATCGCCTTCCCCGGCGGCATCCGTCCCGAGTTCATCAAGGGCGCCTGGCGGATGGGACCCGACGGGACACCGGCGGAGTGGATTCCGAACCCCAACTACGTGCCCAGGGCTCCCTAGGCTCCGCTGTTCTCCACCCTCCTCCCCGGCCGCTCGGCCGGGCCGACCGCGAAGGCATCCCCCTCATGAACACCGAGTTGCGCAGCGACCGCCCCGACGCCCTGGCCCTGGGGCCGGCGGGCGAGGCGGTCCGCTGCCAGGTCAGCTGCCACTTCGACCCCTACGCCGACGACCGCGCGCTGTACACCGTGCGGGCGCAGGGGCCGTGGGGTGCGGTCGAGGGCACGGGCGGCGACGCCTTCGGCGCGCTGCTCGCGGTGCGCCGGCAGGTGGAGCCGCTGGGGTGGCTGCTCGCCCTGGCGGGGGCGCGCCGGGACGTGTGGCCCAGTGGGATGCTGCGCCAGTCGGGTGGCGAGGAGGGCTACCTGCTGCTGCCGCACGACGCGGCCGGCGACTCCCCGCTGGTGCCGATCCTCGACGACGCGCCGCTGGACCTCGTGGTCACCGTCGCCGAGCAGGAGGCCGCCTACGACCGGTGGTGGGAGCAGCGCCGCTCCCACACCTGAGGGAGCCCCAGCCCGTGATGCCGGCGGGCCTCAGGCTTCGTCGGCGGCGGCGAGGTCGTCGACCGGCAGGGTCACCGAGAGGCGACTGCCCGGGTTCAGGCACAGGTCCAACCCGGTGACGGCGGCGCCGAGTTCACGGCCGGTCACGGTGATGCTGCCGGCCCAGCCGGTCGGCAGGTACGCGGGCGAGGTGCAGGCCTGCAGCACCTGCCGGCCGCCCTCGCCGGCGACCACCTGCGGGCCGGACCGGTCGGCCCGCAGCAGCAGCGGGGTCTCCAGCAGCGCGGCCAGCAGCTCCGCCTCGCCGCCGTGGCCGGTGGCCGCGTTCTGCAGCGCGGCCTCCGCGGCGTTGCGCGGCGCGGGCAGCTCCAGGGCCTGCGGGGAGGGGCGGTAGTCCGGGTTGTGCTGGAAGCCGGTGATCGCACCCTGGTGGTCGACCTGCCAGGCTCCGATCACCCCGTACGGCGGCACCGACCCGTTCGGGTCGAAGGCCGGGTCGATGGCGTACAGCCACTGGCCGGGGCAGGCGCGGGCCTGCTCGCGCAGGGCGGCGGTCAGCGGCGGGGTGGCGGGCGTGCTCGGGGTGGGCGGGGTGGTCATCAGGCTTCCGATCTCGTACGGGACTTCGAGGAGCGGGCGGGGCGGGGCGGTGCGGGCCGTCAGGGGGTGAGCGCCACGCTGACCAACCCCTCGGGCAGCAGCACCACCAGGTGGCCGGCGTCGTCCACCAGCAGGGCCCGGGCCGGCGCGCCCAGGCGCAGCTCGACCGTCCGGCCCGGCTCGGCCAGGCAGCAGAGCCGGATCAGCCCGTCCGCCCACCCCGAGGCCACCACCAGACCGCGTGGCCCCAGCCCGATGGCGACCGCGGTCACCGGGCAGCCGTGCCCGTCCACCGGCTTGGGCAACGGCGGGTGGCCCGGCTTCCAGGCCCGCACCAGCCCGTCGGCGCCGCCGCTGACGAGCAGGGCCACCTGCTCGTCGCCGGTGGGGCCGTGGTCGGTCAGCAGCACGCCGTCCAACGCGGTGACCGCCCCGGTGTGCAGGGCCGCGCCGGCTCCGGTCGGCAGCCAGTGCACCGTGCCCGAGCGGTCACCGCAAGCCGGCAGGGCGGCGAGCGCGCTCACCGCGAGCCCGTCCCAGCGTTCCGACTGCGCGCCGAACAACGCCCGCGGCGCTCCCGTCGCGTCCAGCGCGGCGAAGGTGCCGTCCGCCCGGCCCGCCAGCGTGCGCAGTCGCTCGGGCAGATCCGGCCACGCGGTCGGTGCCTGCGCACCCGTGGCGGATCGAACAGCCGCACCCGGCCCCGCTCGTCGGCCACCACCACCCACCGCGCGTACGGCCCCCGGCCGAGCGCGGCCACCGCCAACTCGCCCGCCGGCAGCGGCTCCCCCGGCGCCTCCGCCGGCTCGGGGGACGTCCAGTGTGCCCAGCGCGCCCGCCAGCCGACCCCGCCGGGGGCGGGGTGCTCGACCGGGGGTGCGGTGCCCAGCAGGTGGGTGCGCAGCACCTCGGCCCGCACCGCTGCGTCCGGCTCCTCGATGAGCGCGGGGAGGGCCCGCCGCCAGGCGGCGGCCGGCGGTTCGGCCGGGCGGGCCGCGAGCGCGGCGGTGACGGCGCGCGGATCGGCCCAGGTCAGAACGGACGGCTGCGCCGACCACGGCGCCTCGGTCCCGCCGCGCACCGCGTCCAGCACCAGCAGGCCGAGCAGCCCGGCCTCCTCGGCCGGCGGCAAGGTCCCGGCGGTCACCGCCGCGTGCAGGGCGGACGCGATCCCCACCCCGAGCCCCGTACCGAGCTCCGCCCCGAGCGCCGGACCCACCGCCCGGTCTTCGGCCGGCAGTCCGCCGTCCTCGCCCACCCACCCGGCGGGCACGGACCAGGACCCGCCGACCGCGGTGTGCGACGGGACGAGCGCGGCGGCCCGCTCCACCGCCGCAGCGCCGGCCAGCGCCGACCACTGGGCCCGGCTGAGCGGTCGTCCGACGCGCGCCAGCGCCGACACGGCCGGCCGGACCTCCGCCGGCAGCGCGGCCCACCAGGCGGCCGCCACCCCGGTGCCGCAACCGGCCTCCGGGGGCACCAGGGCGGCCAGCCGGGCGAGTCCCGGATTGGGGTACACCTGCTCCGCGCCGAACGGCGACCCGGCCGCCAGACTCCGGTACCAGCGCTCGAACCGGGCCGCGTCCGTCCACTGCGGGTCGTCCAGCTCGAGCACGGCCGCGCCGGCCGGCACCGCGCACCCCGGCGCCGCCTCCAGCACGATCCGCAGGCCGCGCACCGGGGACCGGGCGCCGAGCAGCGCGGTGACGATCCGTCCGGGATCGACGGCCCGGTTCAGGTCCCAGAGCACCAGCAGTTGCGGCGCCGACCGCTCGGACAGGGCTTCCAGCAGCTGATCCACCGTCCGGGCGCCGACACCCAGCCGCCGGGCCAGCACGGCCACCGCACCCTCCAGGCCGAGCCCGGCCAGCGAGACCGCCGCCGCCGGGCGCACCGTCCCCGGCGCACCCGGCCCACCAGCCGCCGACGCCAACCAGCAGAGCAGGTGCGACTTCCCGCTCCCCTGCGCACCGGAGACCCAGCACACCCCGGGCGCCCGCTCGTCGGCCAGCCAGGCCAGCAGCGCCCGCCCGGCCCCCTGACGCCCCGCCCGCAACGGCGGCAGACCGCCGACAGCTCCCCGCACCACATCCCCTTCGTTCGTCGGGGATCAGCCTACGACCCGCGTGACCGGCCGCTGACCTGGGCCGACGGAACGGGGAGCGCCACCGGGCGGGCGGGGCGGGGCGCTCAGGACTCCTGCTGCGGGCGGCGTGCTGGAGCGGATCCCGGGGGCGGGAGCGGGCGGCTGAGGCCGTCAGGCAGGGTGTTCGACGGTGGCCGGCCAGACACCCCGTTCGGACAGGTGGAGCACCAGGGCGGCGATGTTCCAGGCGTCGTCCTCGCCGCGGTGGTGTCGGCCTTCGAGCCGGCGCCCGGCGAGTTGCAGGGCCTGCGCCATGCCGGGCCGCTTGCGCAGCCCGTAGGCCTCGGTGAAGACCGCCTTGGCGTTGGTGTGGTGCCGGCCGAAGGGGTAGGGGGTGCGGGTGTCCTGGCACTGCCGGGTGAACTGGTGGCGGTCGTAGTCGCCCCAACTGACCCACGGCCGGGCCCCTGCCCGGTGCTCGGCCGCCAGCAGCCGGCACGCCTGGGCGAAGCCGACCCCCTGCTCCACCTCGTGCTGGGTGAGGCCGGTCAGCTCGGTGCAGAACTCGCTGACCGTGGACCGGACGGGCTTCACCAGGATCCGGTGCCGGGCCAGGCGCTCGCCGGCCGCCAGGTCGATGACGGTCAGTCCGATCTCGATGATCTCGCTGACCGCGCCGGGCGGCTGGGCACCGTCCCAGCAGGTGGCTTCGACGTCCACGACGTTGACCAGGTGGTCGGTCCAGGTGCTGTCCATGGCGGGAAGCGTAGGGAGGAGCCCCGGGTGGGGCACCTGGTTTTCGGCAGGCCGGTACCGGTTGTTCTCGGCAGGCCGGTACCGGGCCGCCGGCGCTGGGCTACCGGTGCTGGGCTACCGGTGCTGGGCTACCGGTGCTGGCCGCCCTCAGCGCTCGGTCAGCCGCGCCACGCCGTGCAGCACCCGCCCGGCGGCACGGGCGGCCTCGCAGGCCGCGGTGACCTGCGCGGCCTGCGACGGGTCGGGTCCGGTGGCGGGCGGCCAGGTCCCGGGCGGGACCACGATCACCACCACGGCCGCCCGGCCGCGGGCCGCGGCCAGCCACCGCGCACTCGCGCCGAAGGAGGTGAACGCCAGCAGGCGCCGGCCGCCCAGCAGGACCACCTCCGCCACCCGCCCGTCGACCACCTGCACCGAGGCGGTGGTCGCGGGCGGGGTGCCGATGGCCGTCTCGAAGCCGGAGTCGAGCAGATCGGGCACCAGGTCGGCATGCTGCCGCGCGCCCACCTCCAGGACCAGCTCGGCGAAGGCCGGCCCGGTCCGGGGCACCCGCACCGCGAACGCCAGCTGCACGAGGACCTCCCACCCACCATCGGCGCCCCACCACTGCCCGGGGCACGACCGCACGGACGGGAGCAGCCGGGCCCGATACCACGGTCTCACGAATCACCCCCCGCGGCCGGGCAGCCGCCCCGGGCATCGCCCCGGCCGACGGCCCGAGGCGCGCGCCGCCCCTGGTGACCTGGTGGCCTGCCCGGCTGCGGTCGCCGGCTGCTTCTGGTGGACCCTGCGTCAGTCGTGCAGGTCCCACAGGCCGTCGAGGTCAGTGCGGCCGAACTCCGCGCGGATCCGGACGGTGAGCAGCTGCAGGACCAGAACGGCGAACAGGACGTCGAAGGAGACGCCGAGTTCGACGATCGGCGGCACCCAGGAGGTGGCGAGGAAGGCGACGGCGGTGATGCCGTTGTCAATCAGCAGGAAGCCGACGACCTGGGAGAGCGCGCGACGACGGGTGACCTCGGTGAAGCAGCCGATCAGGACGACGGCGAACCCGACCGGCAGAGCCCGGGTGGCGGGCGCGGGCGCGAGTTCGGTGAGCGGGTGGGCGGCGGCCCAGGCGAGCAGGACGAGCGCGGCGGCGGCCGGCAGCGAGGCGGCGGCGGTGGCCAGCGGCGCCGTCTTCTGGGCTTCCCCGCCGGCCACCAGGGCCCGGCGCACCAGGTGCGGGAGCAGGCCGGCGCGCAGGACCGCGACGAGGGCCGCGACCGCGAACAGGTCCCAGCGGTGCTGGTGAAGGCCGAGCAGGACGGCGATGGCGGCGAGCGCCAGCCCTTGGACGGCGAAGACCCGGATGATGGCGGCGAGTTCGCGTCGCCACAGGACCAGGACGGCGGCGAGCAGGAAGACGCCGCAGGCCAGGTCGAGCAGTTGGGCGTACCGGGCGGTGCTCATCGCGCCCCGGCCCGGGGACGAGGTCCACCGGCAGCACGTCGGACACCGCGCCGTCCGGTGTCGCGGATCCTGCGCAGCAGACCCATCACAGACCTCATCCACGTCGGCCAGCCATGTGACAACTTGCAGAGATTAGCAACTGCAACATCCGGCAGGACAGTGGCGATCACTGGCGTGTCGACCGACCGGTCCATGGGTGATCGCGGGCTGTGCGCGATTGCTAAAGTCGGTAATTGAACAGTTCCGCCTTGTCCGGGCCCGATGGAGACGGTGACGCCTTGAACGCCGAGACCCCCGCCACGCCTCCCGTGGTCGGTGCGCCGCTCTACCAGCTGAAGGCGGAGTTCTTCAAGACGCTCGGCCACCCGGTGCGCATCCGGGTCCTGGAGCTGCTCAGCGAGCGCGAGCGGGCGGTCGCCGAGATGCTGCCCGAGGTCGGCGTCGAGGCCTCCCACCTCTCCCAGCAGCTCGCCGTGCTGCGCCGGGCCAAGCTCGTCACCTCCCGCCGCGAGGGCTCGACCGTCTACTACAGCCTCACCAGCCCCCAGGTCGCCGAGCTGCTGCGGGTCGCGCGCGCCATCCTCGGCGGCGTCATCACCGGCCAGGCCGAGCTCCTCGACGGGCTCCTCACCCCCGCCGCGGGCAGTCCGGACGTCCGGGCGTAGCGGAGCCGGCCGGCCGGACTGCGCCTGTTGACCGGTGCTGATCGCAGCGGATCAGTCGTGCATGGATCGGTCACATGCACAATCAGCTATTTGAAAAATTCTTCATATTCATACATGCTGGCCCGTGCCCACCGCCCGGGACGCGCGCAAGGAGCCACCGTGAGCGACGCCGTCAACGACGAGAAGACCAGGCGCAAAGCCGCGCTCATCCGCGCCGCCATCTACATCGCCGGCACGCACTTCTTCGCCTTCTTCGTCATGCTCCTCTTCTTCCTGGGCAGCCACCGCCACTGAGTGATCAGGCGAGACCGTTCGCTAGGTTGGCCGCATGACGATGCCGAAGGCCGACCCCGTGAACCTGGCCGCGATGATCGAGGACCTGCGGACCCTGGTCGAGGTCGAGTCCCCGTCGCGCGACGTCGCCGCCCTGACCGCGTCGGCCAAGGCCGTCGCCGCCGTGCTGGAGAACCGCCTCGGCGGGCAGGCCGGCTTCGTCGGGAGCGACGCCGGGCCGCACGTCCACTGGTCCGCGGGTGGCGAGCCCAAGGTGCTGATCCTCGGTCACCACGACACGGTCTTCCCGCTCGGCACCCTGGCCCGCCGCCCGTTCACGGTCGAGCACGGGCACGCCACCGGACCGGGCGTCTTCGACATGCTGGGCGGTCTCGTGCAGGCCGTGCACGGAGTGGCGCTGCTCGCGGACCGGTCGGGCATCGAGATCCTGGTGACCTGTGACGAGGAGGTCGGCTCGGGCTCCTCGCGGGCACTGATCGAGGAGCGGGCCCTGGCCTGCGGCGCCGTCCTGGTCGTCGAGGGCGCGGCCGAGGGCGGGGCGGTGAAGACGGGCCGCAAGGGCTGCGGCACCTTCGAGGTCACCGTCACGGGCCGGGCCGCACACGCCGGCCTCGAGCCCGAAGCCGGCGTCAACGCCCTGGTCGAAGCCGCGCACCAGGTGCTGGACATCGCGGCGCTCGGGCGCCCCGAGGTGGGCACGACCGTCGTCCCCACCGTCGCGTCGGCCGGCACCACGGACAACGTCGTCCCTGCCGGGGCAACCGTTCTCGTGGACGTCCGGGTCGAGACCGCCGAGGAGAAGGAGCGCGTCGAGGCCGCGTTCGCGGCGCTGGCCCCGCACCTCGACGGGGCGGCGGTCTCGGTCCGGGGAGCCGTCGGCCGGCCCCCGATGCCCGGGTCGGCCTCGGCCGGGCTCTTCGCGGTGGCGCAGCGGCTGCAGCCCGGCCTCGAGGGCACAGCGGTGGGCGGCGGAAGCGACGGCAACTTCACGGCCGCCCTCGGGGTGCCGACCCTCGACGGCCTGGGCGCGGTCGGCGGCGGTGCGCACGCCGACCACGAGTACCTGGTGGTCGACGCCATGCCCGGGCGGGCGACGCTGATCGCCGGCCTGGTGAACGCGATCCGGAACGGCGAGTTCTGAAGCCGCTACTTCACCGATCCCGCCGTGAGGCCTGAGACCACGTGGCGTTCGATGGTCGCGAAGAGCACGATGACCGGGACGATGGCGACCAGGGAGGCGGCGAAGACGTAGTTCCACTGGACGCTGTAGGCGCCGATCATGTTGTTGATGCCGACGGTGAGGGGTTGGCGGTCGGGGGTGTTGGTCAGGGTCAGGCCCATGATGAACTCGTTCCAGGCCGAGATGAAGGTGAAGATGACGGCGGTGACGACGCCGGGCAGGGCCAGGGGCAGGGTGACGCGGAAGAGTGCGCCGATGCGGTTGTTGCCGTCGATCATGGCGGCTTCTTCCAGCTCGATCGGGATGGAGCCGATGTAGGCGCTGAGGATCCAGATGGCGAAGGCCAGGTTGAAGGCGGCGTTGGCGATCACCAGGACGGTGACGGTGTCGAGCAGGTTCAGGGTGGAGAACTCGCGGTAGAGGCCGACCTGCAGGGCGGTGGGCTGGAACATCTGGGTGACCAGGACCAGGAGCAGGAAGGCCTTGCGGCCGCGGAAGCTGACCCGGGCGGTGTAGTAGGCGGCGGGCAGGGCGACGACCAGGACCAGCAGGGTGGCGCCGGCGGCGATCAGCAGGCTGTTGGTGAGGTTCTGGCCGAGGGTGGTGTCGGTCCAGACCTTGGTGAAGGCGGAGAGGTCGAAGTGGCTGGGGAGGTAGGCGTTGTCGCGTAGTTGGCCGGCCGGGCGGGCGGCGGTGACCAGCATCTCCAGGTAGGGCAGCAGGAAGAGCGCGGCCAGCGCCCAGGCAACCGTGGTGACCAGGACGGTGCGGGCGGGCGGCCGCCGGGTGGGCCGCGGCAGGCGAGCGGCGGTGGTCATCGGGTCTCCTCCTGGTTCCAGCGGGTGACGAGCAGGAAGAGGGCGACCATGATGATCACGACGGCGAAGTTGACCACGGACATGGCGGCGGACTCGGCGACGTCGTAGCTGCGCAGCATGTACATGAACACGGTGCTGGTGGCGGTGTCGGCGTTGGGGCCGCCCTGGGTCATGCCCCAGATGACGGGGAAGGAGTTGAAGACGTTGATCAGGTTGATCACCAGGCCGACGAGGAAGGCGGGGCGTAGCAGGGGCAGGGTGACCTTGCGGTAGGTCTGCCAGGGGGTGGCGCCGTCGACGTGGGCGGCTTCGTAGACCTCGGTGGGGATGGTCTGCAGGCCGGCGAGCAGCGTGTAGGTGGTGAACGGCAGGGAGACGAAGACCGCGACGAAGACCAGCCAGGGCTTGGAGTGCCCGGCGTCGCCCAGCCAGGCCTGGGCGTGGCCGATCAGGTGCAGGTCGAGCAGCAGGCGGTTGAGGACGCCGGAGACCTGGTCGAGCATCCAGCGGAAGCCGATGGCGGTCATCAGCACCGAGGCGGCCCAGGGGGCGATGAGGGCCCAGCGGGTGAGGCGGCGGCCGGGGAAGTTCTGGTTGAAGAGTTGGGCCAGGGCGAGGGAGAGCAGCATGGTCAGCGCGACCACGGCGATGGTCCACACCGCGGTCCAGGTGAGGACGTCGGGCAGCCGCGGATCGGCGAAGAGTTTGCGGTACTTGACCAGGCCGGCGGGGCCGTGGTCGGTGCCGGTGGTGTCGATGCGGCGCAGCGAGGTGCTGACCATCTCGACCACCGGCCAGATCACCACGGCCAGGATGAGCAGCACCGCGGGCGCGATCCACGGCAACGGGCCGAGCCGGACGAACAGTGAGCGGCGCCGGGCGGGCGGTCCCGCGGGCGCCGCCCGCCGGGCAGCGCGACCCGGCGGGCGAACGGGGGTGGTGCTGTGGGACACGGGGTTGCTTTCCTGTCGGGTTGCCTGCCGGGTTGCCTGACGCGGACGCTGACGGACCGTCACTGTCCGGCCTGCTGGGCGGCCTGCTGCAGCGTGTCGAGGGTCTTCTTCGGGTCGCCGAGGGCGCTGCCGATCTGGGTCTTGATCTGGGCGGAGACGGCCGGCCAGGTCGGGTCGCTGAGCGGGTAGAAGGTGGCGGTGGGCAGGATCTGCAGGAACGGCTGCAGCGGCTTCTCGTCCGGATCGCTCTGGAACTCGGTCAGCGCCGACTGGGTGACCGGCATCAGGTCGTACTCCTTCTCGAACTTCACCGTGTTCTCCTTGCGGTAGGCGAAGTCGAGGAAGGCCTTGATCTGCTCCTGGTGCCCGCCCTTCTTGAAGGCCATCATCCAGTCGGCCACGCCCAGGGTGGACTTGGTGACTCCGTCCTTGCTCGGCATCGCGGCCCAGGTGACGTCCATGTTCTTCACGTCGGCCAGCTGACCGGGGAAGCCGTCGAGCATGCCGACCTTGCCGGAGGCGAAGTCCTTCTGCAGGTCGGTGCGGTTGACCGAGGCCGGGCTCTGCTCGGTCAGGCCGGCGTCCGCCCAGCTCTTCAACTGCGTGAACGTCGCAATGTTGGCAGGTGAGTTGATGGTGTACTGGCCGCTGGAGTCCTGGTAGCCGCCGTGGTTCTCCATCATCCAGATGAAGGACTCGGCCTGCGCCTCCTCGTGGCCCAGCGGGATGCCGAGCGGGACCTCGACGCCGGCCTTCTTCAGCGCGGTGGCGTCGGCGGTGACCTCGTCCCAGGTGGTCGGCGGCTTGGTCGGGTCCAGGCCGGCCTGCTTGAACAGGGTGTTGTTGATCAGGAACATCCGGGCGCTGGAGACGAACGGGATGCCGTACTGGGTGCCGTTCTGCTGGCCGGCGAGGGCCATCGTGGGCAGGAAGTCGGTGGCGGTGGAGCCGGACAGCACGTCCTGCGCGGGGTAGAGCAACCCGTCCTTGGCGTAGTCGGCGTAGCCGCCGGTCTGCAGCAGGTCCGGCTCGTTGCCGTTCTGCACCATGGTCTTGACCTGGGTGTCGATGTCGTTCCAGTTGATCACCTGCAGGTCGACCTTGATCTTCGGATTCTGCTGCTCGAAGGCGGAGATGACGCCCTGCCAGTAGGCCTGGCTCGGGTTCTGCCCGTTGGAGCCGTAGTCCGCCGCGACGAACTTGATGGTCGTGGTGCCGTCGGCGGAGGAGCCGGAGCCGCCGCCGGACCCGCAGGCCGAGAGCGCGAGCGCGCCGACCGCAGCGGCGGCCGAGAGGACGAGGAAGCGACGATTCATCGCGGGTACCGCCTTCGAACGGTGGGGGAAGAGTGCGCTCACCTGTGCGCGAAGATGACTGATTCAATGCTACTTCGAGCAGATGTGAGCGTCGATGGCGAGAGTGTGCCGCGCCGGCGCCAGCGGGACCAGAGGGCGTTACCAAAGCGTTGCCGAAGTTCCGCCGGGGCCGACCAATGCCCTCGCACGTCTTGACGCGGCGGGACACCCACCCCGAAGCTGTGCGCACACATGATTGAAACTGCTCATTAGGACGCTCATTAGTGCAGCTTCAATCAGTACCGGAAGGAACCCCCACCGTGACCAGACGCCTCCTTCACCGGGCCGCGCCCGCCCTGCTGGGCACCGCGCTGCTCGTCGCCGGCTCACCCCTCACCAGCACCCCGGCCAGCGCAAACGACGGCGTGAACCAGAGCGCCGCCAACTTCTCCGCCGCCGCCAACCCCCAGGGGCCGCTCGCCGCCGCCCCGCCGATGGGGTTCAACAACTGGGCCCGCGCCCAGTGCACGCCGCAGGCCCCGTTGGACAACTCGAACCGGGCCGGCTACTCCTTCCAGCAGTACATGGAGGACAACGCCAAGGCCCTCGCCGACTCCGGCCTGATCTCCGCGGGCTACCGGACGGTCACCGTCGACGACTGCTGGATGTACCGCAACAGCTCCGGTTACCTGCACGGCGCGCAGAACTGGGGCGGGCAGACCGACGTCCGCGACACCACCCGGCAGCCCGGCTTCGACTCCGACCTGACCGCCTACGGTGCCTACCTGCACGGCCTCGGCGCCAAGTTCGGCATCTACGAGACCTCCGGCACCCACACCTGCAGCACCGTCCCGCCGACCTCGCCCAACCTGCCCAACGGCAGCGAGGGTTACGAGCAGAACGACGCCAACTCCTTCGTCGCCTGGGGAGTCGACGAGCTGAAGTACGACAACTGCGGCCAGCAGGAGCCCATGCAGACGCTCGACGCCCGGATGTCCGGCGACCTCGCCACCGCCGTCGGCAACGCCAACGCCGCGGGTACGGCCGCCCCCAACGTGATGTTCGACATCTCCGCCCCGGCCGCCTACGGCAACGGGCCCACCAAGTTCGCGGCCATGGACTGGGTGCGCGGCCTCGGCCAACTGTGGCGGGTCGGCCCGGACATCTACAACGACCAGGACAACGCCGCCACCGACCCGTGGAACGAGCCGCTGGGCGTCCAGTCCTCCTACAACGTCGGTGCCTACCAGAGCTTCGACAACTCCCTGGAGCTCAGCCGCTACCAGGGCCCGGGCAACTGGAACGACGCCGACATGCTGCTGATCGGCGACAACGGCATGACCACCGCCGAGGAGCGCAGCCAGATGTCGCTCTTCTCCGCCCTCGCCGCTCCCCTGGTGATCTCCACCGACGCCCGCAAGTTCGAGCCCTCGTACATCTCCTCGCTCGCCGCCACCGACCCGGCGACGGCCACGCACCTGCAGAACTCGGTCGCCATCCTGGGCAACTCCGAGGTCATCGCGGTGGACCAGGACCCGCTGGGGGCCGGCGGCTACCGCGTCCTCGGCGGCGGCGCGAACGGCGACGGCACCCCGGCCGCGAGCAGCGGCATCGACGTCGTGGTCAAGCCGCTCGCCGACGGCAGCCGCGCCGTCGTGGTGACCAACAAGGGCGACTCCACCGCCGACTACACGCTCGACCTGCCCGGCCTCGGCTTCGACGCCACCAGCGGCAGCTACACCGTGCGCGACCTGTGGGCGCACAGCACCAGCAGCTCGACCGGCACGGTCGCGCTCACCATCGCCCCGCACGACAGCGCGATGCTGAAGATCACCCCGCCGAGCGGCACCGGCTTCACCCCGCGCGGCCAGATCACCGCCTCCCGCGACAGCTGGGGCAAGGCCTCGCTCTGCCTGGACAACTACCAGTCCCGGACCACCGGCACCGCCGTCGACGTCTACCCGTGCTCCGGCGGCAGCAACCAGCAGTGGCAGCTGAACGGCGACGGCTCCGTCCAGCTGCTCCAGAGCGGCACCACCAACCTCTGCCTGACCGCCCCGAGTTCGACCAGCGCAGGCGTGGTCAACGGGCAGCAGGGCCAGTGGGTCGGCGTCGCCCCGTGCGGTTCCGCACCCGGGTACCAGAGCTGGACGTACAACCGCGACGGCAACATGAAGCTGGCCGGCACCAGCAGCTGCCTCGACGTCTACAGCGGCACCACGACCACGCCCGGCACCCCGGTCGACCTGTACGACTGCGGCGCCGCCCCCGACGCCGTCCAGACCAACCAGACCTGGGCCGCCCCCTTCGCCGCACCGCCCGGCGCCTGAGCCCCCGACCAGCGGGGGTGCGGGAGGAGAGCCCGCACCCCCGGCACACCGCGCAGCAGAGCGCACCGGACACCACTCCAGGAGGACCCCGTGACGTACGTCGCCGACGAGATCGCCAGCCAGCCCGCATGCTGGCGCCGGGCCATGGGCCTGGCGCCCGACGGCCTGCCCCCGACCGGCGAGCGGGTGGCCGTCATCGGCTGCGGCACCTCGCTCTACATCGCCCAGGCCTACGCCGCCCTGCGGGAGGCCGCGGGCCTCGGCGAGACGGACGCCTTCGCGGCCTCGGAGTTCCCGGCCGGCCGCCGCTACGACCGGCTGCTGGCGATCAGCCGCTCCGGCACCACCACCGAGGTGCTGGACACCCTGCGGCGGGCCGTGCTGGACGGCACCCCCACGGTCGCGATCACCGGGGACCCGGCCACGCCGATCAGCTCGGCCGCCGCCACCGTGGTCGACCTGGGGTTCGCCGACGAGAAGTCCGTGGTGCAGACGCGCTTCGCCACCACGGCGCTGGTCCTGCTCCGCGCCCAGCTGGGCCTGCTGCCGGCCGACCTGCCCGAGCAGGCCGAGCGCGCCCTGCTCACGCCGCTCCCCCGCGGGGCCGCCGAGGCCGTCCAGTTCACCTTCCTCGGTACCGGCTGGACGGTCGGCCTCGCCCACGAGGCGGCCCTCAAGGTCCGCGAGGCGTCCGGGTCCTGGACGGAGTCCTACCCGGCGATGGAGTACCGGCACGGACCGATCAGCGTCACCGGCCCGGACAGCGTGCTCTGGTTCTTCGGCGCGCCGCCGGCCGGCCTGCTGGACCAGGTCCGGGCCACCGGGGCCGTCGCCTCGGTCGCGCCGTTCGACCCGCTCGCCGACCTGATCCGGGCCCAGCGCCTCGCAGTCGAGCTGGCCACCGTCCGTGGCCTCGACCCCGACCGGCCGCGGGGCCTCACCCGCTCGATCATCCTGGCCGCGTCGTGACCGTCATCGCGCTGGACGTCGGCGGCACCCAGATCAAGGCCGGGGTGCTGGCCGACGACGGCTCACTGGTGCACGCCGAACGCCGGGCCACCGGTGCCGAACGCGGGCCGGACGCCGTCATCGAGACCGTCCTCGGCTGCGCCGCCGAGCTCGCCCGCGGGTGCGCACCCGTCGCGGCGGGCATCGCGGTCCCCGGCCTGGTCGACGAAGCGTCGGGCACGGCCGTCTTCGCGCCCAACCTCGGCTGGCACCAGGTGCCGGTGCGCGACTGGCTCGCGGAGGAGCTCGGGCTCCCGGTCGCCTTCGGCCACGACGTCCGCGCCGGCGGGCTGGCCGAGGCCAGGCTCGGCGCGGGCCGCGGCAGCCGCTCCTTCCTGTTCGTCCCGGTCGGCACCGGCATCGCCGCCGCCGTCGTGCTCGACGGCGAGCCGCTGCACGGCGCCCACGGCTTCGCCGGGGAACTCGGCCACCTGGTGGTCCGACCCGGCGGGGAGGCGTGCCCCTGTGGCAACCGGGGCTGCCTGGAGACGGTCGCCTCCGCAACCGCCATCGCCCGCCGCTACGCCCGCGCCACCGGGCAGCACGGGTTCAGCGCCAAGAACGTCCAGGGGATCGCCAGGACGGGCGACCCGGTCGCCGCCGCGGTCTGGCGCGAGGCCGTCGAGGCGCTCGCCGACGGCCTGGCCGCCGCGGTCAACCTGCTCGACCCCGAACGGATCGTCATCGGCGGCGGCCTGGCGCAGGCCGGGGCCTCCTACTTCACCCCGCTGCGCACCGCGCTGGCCGAGCGCCTGACCTTCCGGCACGCGCCCCCGGTCGTCCCGGCCCGACTCGGCCACCAGGCGGGCTGCCTGGGCGCCGGACTGCTCGCCCAGGACCTCCGGCCCTCCCCCAGCACCGCGGTGTCCCGCAGGCCGACGCCGGGGAAGCTCGGATGATCCTCACCGTCACGCTCAACGCCGCGCTCGACCTCACCCACCGGGTCGACCGGCTGCGCCCGCACGCGAGCAACCGGGTCCGGTCGGTCGCCGCCCGCGCGGGCGGCAAGGGCGTCAACGTCTCCCGGGTACTGCACGCACTCGGCCACCAGACCGTCGTGACCGGGCTGGCCGGCGGCCCGACCGGCGCCGCCGTCCGCCGCGACCTGGCAGCCGCCGGGATCGCGGACGAGCTGGTCCCGATCACCGGCGAGAGCCGCCGCACCGTCGCCGTCTTCGACGAGCAGCAGGGCGACACCACCGTCCTGCTGGAGCCGGGGCCGATGGTCACCGGCGCCGAATGGGAGCGGTTCCTCGACCGCTTCGAGCAGCTGGTCACCCGGGCGGCGGCCGTGGTGCTCTCCGGCAGCCTGCCCGGCGGCCTGCGGCACGACGCGTACGCCGAGCTGATCCACCGCGCTCGCGCCCACCGGGTCCCCGCCGTGCTCGACACCGCCGGGCCGGCTCTGCTCGCCGCTCTCGGCGCCGGCCCCGCCCTCGTCAAGCCCAACGGCGACGAACTCGCCGCCGCGGTCGGACGGGCCGATCCGCGGGCCGGCGCGGAGGCCCTGCGCACGGCCGGCGCCGGGGCGGTGGTCGCCTCGCTCGGACCGCAGGGCCTGATCGCCCACACCCCGCACGGCTGTTGGCGGGCCGGGCCGCCGCACGGAGTCGCCGGCAATCCCACCGGCGCCGGGGACGCCGCCGTGGCGGCCCTCACCCTCGGCCTGGTCTCCGGCACCCCGTGGCCCGACCGGCTCACCCAGGCGGTCGCCCTGTCGGCCGCCGCCGTCGCCGCCCCGCTGGCCGGCGACTTCGACCCCGAACTGCACCGCCGCCTGCTCCCGCAGGTGACGGTCGAGCCCCTCCCCCCGTACGAAGGAGACACCCCATGCCCCTGACCGGAACCGGCGAGATCGTCGCCCGAGCCGCCGGCGAGCGGCGGGGGGTCGGCGCGTTCAACGTCATCCAGCTCGAGCACGCCCAGGCCGTCGTGGCCGGCGCCGAGGCCGCCGGCGCCCCGGTGATCCTGCAGCTCAGCGAGAACGCCGTCCGCTACCACGGTGCGCTCTCCCCCATCGGCACCGCCGTGCTCGCCGCCGCCGAGGCCGCGGCGGTCCCGGTGGCGGTCCACCTCGACCACGCCACCTCCGCGGACCTGGTCCGCGAGGCCGTCGACCTCGGCTTCACCTCGGTGATGTTCGACGCCTCCGTGTGCGAGTACGACGACAACGTCCGGACCACCGCCGAGGTCGTCGCCCGCTGCCACGACGCGGCCGTCTGGGTGGAGGCCGAGCTCGGCGAGGTCGGCGGCAAGGACGGCGTGCACGCGCCCGGGGCGCGGACCGTCCCGGAGGAGGCGGTCGCCTTCGTGGCCGCCACGGGTGTGGACGCGCTCGCCGTCGCCGTCGGCACCTCGCACGCCATGCTCACCCGCGACGCCGCGCTCGACTTCGAGCTGATCGCCGCGCTGCGCGCCGCCGTTCCGGTGCCGCTGGTGCTGCACGGCTCCTCGGGCGTCGCGGACGAGCACCTGGCGGCGGCGGTGCGGCACGGCATGACCAAGGTCAACATCGCCACGCACCTCAACCAGGTCTTCACCGCTGCCGTCCGCGAAGCCCTCGGCGCGGACCGGCGGCTGGTCGACACCCGACGCTACCTCGGCGCCGGCCGCTCGGCCATGGCCGCCGAGGTCGCCCGGCTGGTCGGCGTCCTGGACGCGGCGACCGGGGTCCCTGCCGCGCACGGCTGCTGAGCGGCCTGCCGGCACGGGTGCCGGGGCCGGGGGCCGTGCCTGCGCCCGGTCCGGAGCGCGCCCGCTACCCGGTCGGCTGCTCCCTCGGCGCAGCAGCCGACCGCTCCAGCGCCTCCAGCAGCACGTCGCGGAGCCTGGCGATGTCACCGGCCATGTCGATCGACGGGTCGAGCAGCCACTGCTGCTGGAGCCCGTCGGTCGCGGCGATCAGCACCCGGGCGGCCCAGTCCGGGTCGGCGGCGGCGCCGGGTGCGGCCGACGGCTGATCGGCCGGGCGGCCGGCCGCGAACGCGTTCGCGTAGCGCCGCCGCAGCACCTGGTAACGCTCGGTGAAGAACTCGTGCGCCGGGTGCCCGGGCTCGGCCGCGGCGGCGGACAGGTCCACGAACAGCTTGACCAGGCCGGGCGTGCCGGCGTTCTCGGTCAGCATCTCGGCGTGCCAGAGCGCCGCCTCCTCGCCGAACTTCTGCGCGGCGACGACGTCCCGGGCCTCCAGGACCGCGGTGAGCAGCGCCTCCCGCCCACCGAAGTGGTGCAGGACGCCGGCGTCGGTCAGCCCGACCCGCTCGGCGATGTCCCGGACCGAGACGCCCCGGCTGCCGGCCTCCGCGTAGGCCGCCAAGGCGGCCTCCAGGATCAGCTGCCGCCGCGCCGCACTCTTCGCATAGGGACCACGTGGACCACGAGTACTCACCCGAGCACTCTAGGGCCTGGCTGACGATTCCCGCCGGGCGCGCGACGCCGGGCATCCCTCCCCCAGCCTTCGGCCGGGAGGTGCCCCCACGGACGCACCGGCGAATCATCCAAGTACGACCCAGTACGAGGACGATCCGCCGGCACGCCCAGCCGGGCGCCCAACGCCGCGCTGATCCGACGCGAATCGTCAGCCAGGCCCTGGCCCGCGCGGCAGCAGGCCGTTCCCCAAAACCTTGCTTCGCTAAGTTTTGGGATTTACCGTGGCAGGACGGGCTCGGCGCCCACGGCCGGCCCAGTCCCACCGAAAGGCCCTGCCATGTTCGCCTGTGCCGAAGGCATGCCGTTTCCGGACGGATTCCTGTTCGGGGCGTCCACCTCCGCCCACCAGACCGAAGGCGGCAACACCACCAGTGACTGGTGGCACCTGGAGAACCGCGACGGTACGCCGCTCCCCGAACCCAGCGGCGACGCCGCCGACAGCTACCACCGCTGGCCCGTCGACATGGACCTGCTCGCCGAACTCGGCTTCACCGACTACCGGTTCGGCGTCGAATGGGCCCGGATCGAACCCGAACCCGGGCAGTTCTCCCGAGCCGCCATCGCGCACTACCGCCGCATGGTCGACGGAGCGCTCGACTGCGGCCTGCGCCCCATGATCACCCTGCACCACTTCACGCTGCCGCACTGGTTCGCCGAGCGGGGCGGCTGGGCGGCCCCCGACGCCGTCGACCGCTTCGCCCGGTACGCGGCCGCGATCGCGCCGATCCTCGGCGAGGGGGTCGAGTACGTCTGCACCATCAACGAGCCCAACCTGGTCGCCGCCCGCACCGCGCCGGGCGCCCTGTCCCCGCCCAGCACCGGACTCCCGCTGCCCTCCGCCGAGTTGACCGAAACGCTCATCGCGGCGCACCGGGCCGCCGGCGCCGCCGTCAAGGCGATCGCACCCGCCGTCCGGACCGGCTGGTCGGTGGCCAACCAGGTCTGCCAGGCCGTCCCCGGCGCCGAGGAGACCATGCTCGCCTACCGCCGCCCCCGCGAGGACGTCTTCATCGAAGCGGCCCGCGAGGACGACTGGATCGGCGTGCAGGCCTACACCCGCACCCGCGTCGGGCGCCACGGCCCGCTGCCCGTCCCCGAAGGCGCCGAGGTCACCCTCACCGGCTGGGAGTACTACCCCGCCGCCCTCGGCCAAGCCCTGCGCCACACCGCCGCGCTGGTCGGCGACGTCCCCATCATCGTCACCGAGAACGGCATCGCCACCCGCGACGACCACCGCCGGGTCGCCTACACCCACCGAGCCCTCCAGGACCTGGCCCGGGCCCTCGCCGACGGCCTGGACATCCGCGGCTACCTGCACTGGAGCGCCCTCGACACCTACGAGTGGGGTTCCTACCGACCCACCTTCGGACTGATCGCCGTCGACCCGCACAGCTTCCTGCGCGTGCCCAAGCCGTCCGCCCGCTGGCTCGGCCGGATGGCCCGCAGCGGCACGCTCCCCCCACCGACCCTCTGACCCGCGGCACCCGGCAGCACCCCCAGCACCCCCAGCACCCGCAGCACCCGGCCGTCCCGGCCCCGTCACACGTCGCGCTGCGCCGCCACCGACGGCACGTGATGATGGAGCCGTCCGAGAGGAACCCCGCCATGCCCCAGCAACCGCCGTCCCTGGCCCAGGCGCCCCTGCTGCCCCCCGCCTTCCTGCCGCCGCCCGAGCCCGTGACCGCCGCCGACGGCACCCGCCGCTTCGACGGCGCCACCTACGCCAGGACCTCCGGCTACCGCCCGCGCCTGCTGGACCTGCACCGGCCGGCGGGCGACGAGGTCGTGCCCCTGGTGGTGTGGATCCACGGTGGCGGCTGGGCCGACGGCGACCGCCGCTACCCGCCGCCCACCGTCCCCGCCGAACTCCTCTTCGGCTCGCTGGTGCGCGCCGGGCTGGCCGTCGCCACCATCGACTACCGGCACAGCCTCGAAGCCCCCTTCCCCGCCCAGTTGCACGACGTCCGCTACCTGCGCCACTTCGCCGACCACCTCCGCCTCGACCCCGACCGCGTCGGCCTGTGGGGCGAGTCGGCCGGCGCGCACCTCGCCGCGCTCGCCGCGCTGGCCCCCGCCACGACGCCCGAGGGCCTGGACCTCGAAGGCCGGGAAGGTGTCAGCGGGAGCGCCGGCAGCGGGCGCATCCGCGCCGTCGTCGACTGGTACGGCCCCACCGAACTCGGCGCGGCGGCCGACGCCTTCCCGGCCGTTCTGGCGCTGCCGCCGGTCGGCAACCCGGTCACCGCCCTGCTCGGCGCGGAATCCGGCAGCCGGCCCGACCTGCTGCGTGCCGCCAGCCCGCTGAACCACGCCGACCACCCCGCACCGCCGTTCCTGATCATCCACGGCACCGCCGACCAGGTCGTGCCGTACGCCCAGAGCCGGCTGCTCGCCGACCGGCTCGCCCAGCACGGCGAGGTCGAGTTGGTCCCGGTCCCGGGCGCCGACCACATCTTCGCCGACGCCTCGGACGTCGAATCCCTGGTCACCCGCAGCGTCGACTTCCTCGCCGGGCACCTGGCCGCCCGGCCCTGACCCGACCCGCCGGCCTGCCGGGGCACCCGGCGCCCGGCGCCCACTCAGGCCGCCGGGTGCCCCGGCCGGCGCGGCCGGCTCAGCGGGCGATGCCGAGGGTGGCCGCGATGGCCGGGGCCAGGGTGCGGACCACGTCCTCGGTGTCCAGCGCGGTCACCGCGGGCAGCCGGATCAGGTAACGGCTGACGGCCAGTCCGAGGAGCTGGGCGGAGAAGACGCCGCCGGCCCGGGCGGCGGTCTCCGGGCCGAGCGCGGTGACCAGCGCCGGGGCCACCTGACGGGCGAAGACCTCGTGCAGTCGGCCGGCGGCCTTCTCGTTGGTGACGGCGGAGCGCAGCAGCATCAGCAGCGCGTCGTCCACCGGGGCGTGCTCCCAGCGGTGCAGGAAGTGGCGGACCATCAGCTCGGGGAGCTCGCCCGGCGGGACGGTGGTCAGGTCGGGCAGCTGCAGGTCGACGGTCAGCGCGGCGTCGAAGAGCTGCTCCTTGCTGCCGAAGTAGCGCATGACCATGGACGGGTCGATCTCCGCGTCCGCGGCGACCGCGCGGATGGTGGTGCGCTCGTAGCCGTGCGCGGCGAAGTGCTCGCGGGCGCTGCGCAGGATCACGGCGCGGGTGGCCTCGGCGGAGCGGCGGGCGGGGGCGGGCCGGCCGGCCTGACGCTGGCGATCACCCTCGCCGAGGCCGGCATCGACTTCGTCCTGCTGGACGCCCTGGCCGAGGGCGCCAACACCTCGCGGGCCGCCGTGGTGCACGCCCGCACCCTGGAGGTCCTGGACCGACTGGGCGCCGCCGAGGAGTTGGTGAGCACCGGCCTGACGCTGGATCACTTCGCCGTCCGCGACGGCTCCCGCCCGCTGGCCCGGGTCTCCTTCGCCGAACTGCCGACCGCGTACCCGTTCGCGCTGCTCACCCCGCAGGACCGGACCGAGCGGGTGCTGCTGGCGCGACTGCGGGCGCTCGGCGGGGACGTCCACCGGCCCTGGCAGGTCGCCGGCGTGGTGCAGGACGCGGACGGGGTCACCCTCACCACGACCACCGGGGAGCACCTGCGCGCCGACTACGCGGTGGGGGCCGACGGCATGCACAGCACGGTGCGCGAGGCAGCCGGGATCGGCTTCACCGGGGCCGGCTACGCGGAGTCGTTCGTGCTGGCCGACGTGCGGATGGACTGGGCGCCGGGGGCCGACGAGGTCGCCATGACCTTCGGGAACGCCGGGATGTTCGTGGTCGCGCCGCTGCCCGGAGGGCGCTACCGGGTGGTGGCGATCGTGCCACAGGCGCCGGCCCGGCCGGACCTCGCCTTCGTGCAGCGACTGTTGGACGAGCGGGCGCCGGGCCAGGCGGTGGTCCACGAGGTGGTCTGGTCCTCGCGCTTCCGGGTGCACCACCGGGTGGCCGACCGCTACCGCGCCGGGCGGCTCCTCCTGGCCGGCGACGCGGCCCACGTGCACAGCCCGGCGGGCGGGCAGGGCATGAACACCGGCATCCAGGACGCCTACGCGCTCGGTCGCGCCTTCGCCACCGGCACCCTGGACGACTACGAGGCCCGGCGGCGCCCGGTCGCCCTGCGGGTGGTGGCCTTCACCGACCGGATGACCCGGATGGCCACGGCCACCGGCGCGAAGCGGGCGGTGCGCAACGCCGTGCTGCCGCTGCTCTCCCGGATCCCGGCCGTCCAGCGCAAGCTGGCGCGCGAACTCGCGGAGCTGGACTACCGCTGAGCGCGCGGGCCGGCGCACCCACCGGCCGGCAAGCGCGAGCTGCGCGCCGGGTCGCCGGGTCGCCGGGGCCCTGTTGACTCGTCAGTAACAGAACACTAGCTTTTGACATGCTCCGCACAACCTACACGGTTGGCCCGAGCTCGACACTTTCGCGCAGATTTCCTCATCGGATCAGCAGCCAAGGAGTGTTCTGACATGACGCAGTCCCAGTGGTCCTCCCGCGGCGGGCGTCGCCTGCGCGCCGCCATCGCCGTGACCGGCATCGCCGCCGCCTGCCTGGGCGTGCTGCCGGCGGCCTCGGCCTCGGCGGCGCCCCGCATCGTCGTTCCCGGATCCCTCTGGATCGAGAACGGCGCGTTCACCAACTTCGTGCTCTGCGCCGACGCCACCGACCAGTCGGTCCTGCTGGAGTCCACCCAGGCCGCCGCCAACAACCTGTACTGCCAGTGGATGCAGATCGGCCCCGACTCCCAGTTCGGCCTGTGGAACCTCGGCAAGAACCAGGTGATGGCCTACACGGGCGGCAACCAAGGCGCCGTGGTGATGGAGCAGTCCGGCTCCTCCGGCCTGGGCTCCAACGCGGAGCAGTGGTCCTGGGGCGGGCAGGAGGACTGGGGCGCCTACGCGTTGCAGTCGTTCTACGACAGCGGACAGAACGTCGACGCCATGTCCCCCGGCGGGGACTACCCCCGTACCGACGCGGTCCACACCCGCGGCTGGCGCCACGGCTACCAGCGCGAGCTGACCTGGAACAAGGTCGCCGCACAGTGACCCCGTAGCCCGTATCCCGCAGCCCGTACTCCTGGGCCCCGGCCCGCCCGGTCCTCACGCAGCGTCACCACGAGGTTCGCTGCGGTGGCGGCCGGGCGGCGCCGGGGGCACCGTCGTTCCAGGCGGGCCGATGCCACGGCCCAGGACCCGGAGCTCCGACGATGCGACTCTCAAGGCTTCTCGTGTCCGTCACCGCTGCCGCGACACTGGCCGCCGCCGCCGGCTGCGTCAGCGCCCTCGGGGACCCCTCGTCGCCCGGCTCCGGATCCCCGGGCTCGCCCGCGGCCGGCGCCGCGTCGGGCTCGCTCGCCTCCACCCCGCCGACCCAGCCGGCGGCGCAGCTGTCCCAGGCCCAGGTCTCCGGGGCGCTCGCGCAGCTGGACGGCGTGGTCCAGAACGCCATGCAGCACACCGGTGTGCCGGGAGTCGCCGTCGGCGTGGTCTACCAGGACAAGGCCGTGTACACCAAGGGCTTCGGCGTGCGCCAGGTGGGCAAGCCCGACCAGGTCGATGCGGACACCGTCTTCCAGCTGGCCTCGGTGTCCAAACCGCTGTCGTCCACCGTGGTGGCGCAGGCCGTCGGCCAGAAGGTCGTGGGGTGGGACAACCCCGTGGTCGGCTACGATCCCGGCTTCGCGCTCAAGGACCCGTACGTGACCGCCAACGTGACGGTGGCCGACCTGTTCTCGCACCGCAGCGGCCTGCCGGACCACGCCGGCGACCTGCTGGAGGACCTGGGCTACGACGCCGGCTACATCACCTCGCACCTGCGGCTGGAGCCGCTGAGCCCGTTCCGGGCCAGCTACGCCTACACCAACTACGGCCTCTCCGAAGCGGGCTTCGCGGTGGCCGACGCGGACAAGACCACCTGGCCCGACCTGGCCGCCAACGCCGTGTTCAAGCCGCTCGGCATGAACCACAGCAGTTTCCGGCGCGCCGACTACGACCAGGCCGGCGACAAGGCGAGCGCGCACGTCCAGGTCAACGGGCAGTGGCAGGTGTCGACGACCGAGAACGCCGACTCCCAGGCCCCGGCGGGCGGCGCCAGCTCGACCGTCAACGACATGACCAACTGGATGCGGCTGCAGATCGACAACGGCTCCTTCGGCGGCAAGCAGGTCGTCGACCCCGCCGCCCTGGACCAGACCCGCGTCCCGCACTCGATCTCCAACCCCCCGCGCAGCTCCGACGCCGCGCCCCAGTTCTACGGTCTGGGCTGGAACGTCACCTACGACGACCACGGCCGGCTCAGGCTGAGCCACTCGGGCGGCTTCGAGCTGGGCGCGGCGACCACCGTCTACCTGCTCCCCACCGAGCAGCTGGGGATCGTGGTGCTCACCAACGGAGCGCCCATCGGCGTCCCGGAGGCGATCGCCAACTCCTTCCTCGACATCGCCCAGAACGGCAGGCAGACGGTCGACTGGCTCACCTTCTACGGCGGGCTCTTCCAGGCCGTGAACAGCGCGGGCACCTCCCCCACCGACTACGGCAAGCCGCCCGCCTCCCCCCAGCCCGCGAAGGCGGCCGGCGCCTACACCGGCACCTACACCAACGACTTCTACGGACCGGCCACCGTCACCGACACCGGGAACGGGCAACTCGCCCTGGTCCTCGGCCCGCAGCAGCAGACCTTCCCGCTGACCCACTACACCGGGGACACCTTCAGCTACCAGACCAAGGGCGAGAACGCCGTCGGCCTCTCCGGCGTCACCTTCCACCCCGGGTCCAACGGCACCAGCGGCACCGTCACCATCGAGAACCTCGACACCACCGGCCTGGGCACGTTCAACCGCTCCTGACCGTCGGACCCCGGCCGGCTGCCTCGTGGCGGCGGCTCACCTGGGCCGGCTGCCCGGGGTCCACCACCACAGCAGCCAGCCGCCGGTGGCGAGGATCAGCAGGTTGGCGGCCAGCTGCCAGGGCGCCTCGCCGAGGCCGAGGATCGGCCGGGAGAACCAGTCGGTGCCCACGGTGTCGGAGCCGAGCAGCACGTAGACCAGGATCTTCGCCAGCACGTAGAGGGCCGCGTCGGTGGCCAGGAAGATCGGCAACATGACCGCCGGGTGCGCACGCGGCCGGGGCATGGACTGGAGCACCGAGAGGGCCACGGTGAAGACCACCAGCATGGGCACGAACTGGGAGCTCAGCTCGCCCCAGTGGTTCCACGGCAGCCCCGCGCCGACGATCCAGAACAGCGCCATGCAGCCGACGAACCGCACCGTGCGGGCCAGCGCGGGGCCGGCGGCCGAGGGCTGCGGCTGCGCGCCGATCGCCGCGGCGGGCGTGGACTGGGCGAAGACGGCGACGGGGGACGCCGGGTAGGGCCCGGGCGGGTAGGCGGGCGCGGGGTACCCGGCGGGCGCCGAGCCGTAGCCGGTCGGTGCGGGGCCGTGGCTCACCGGAGCCGGCGCATGGCTCGGCGCCGGCACCTGGCCCGGCGTCGGGGCGTAGGCCGGTGCGGGTCCGTACCCCGCGGGCGTTGGCCCGTAGCCGGTCGGCACGGGTGCGTAACCGGTCGGCGCGGGTGCGTAGCTCGGTGGCGGCGGCGCCGCCGGTGCGGCGGGCTCCGCGATCCGGGTCGGGGTCGGCTGCGGTGGCAGCGCTCCCGCGGCCTCGCCGCGCGCCACCGCCTCGAGCGCGGCCAGGGCCTGATCCGCGGTCAGCCGCTGCGCCGGGTCCTTGGCCAGCAGGCGGGCCAGCACCGGGGTGAGGCTGCCGGCCCGCTGCGGCGGGCGCGGCTCCTTGGTGACCACCGCGACGCACAGCGCGCCAAAGCTGGTGGCCTCGAACGGGGCGGTGCCCTCCACCGCGGTGTAGAGCGTGGCGCCGAGCGACCAGAGGTCGTTGGCGGGGGTCGGCGGTCGGCCGTCCAGCTGCTCGGGCGACATGTAGGCGGGGGTGCCGATCGCCACGCCGGTGCCGGTGAGCTCCGTGGTGGTGTCGGAGACGTGGGCGATGCCGAAGTCGGTGATGATCACCCGATCGCCCATCAGCAGCACATTGTCCGGCTTGAGGTCGCGGTGCACGATGCCGGCCGCGTGCGCCTGCTGCAGCGCCCGCACCATGGCGGCACCGATCTCGGCCACCCGGGCGACCGGCAGCCCCTCGGCCGCGCGAACGGCCGCGGCCAGCGAGGACCCGGTGACGTACTCCATCACGATCACCGGCGCGCCCTGGTGCTCCACCACGTCGTGCACGGTGATGATGCCCGGGTGGTTGAGCCGCGCGGCCGATCTCGCCTCGCGCAGCACCCGCTGGACCAACTCGGTCCGTTCGCCCGGCGCCACGCCCTCGGGCAGCAGCAGCTCCTTGACGGCCACGTCGCGCCCGAGGGTCTCGTCCGTCCCCCGCCACACGCGGCCCATGCCGCCCTGCCCGATCAGCTGCAGGAGCCGGTAGCGGCTCCCGATCAGTTCCCCCACTGCTGTCACGGCATACACCCTAGCCAGTGCCCGCGCCGCGGAGAATTCCGCAGGCCGCAGCCGCCGCCACTCCGCCACGAAGTCGACACACCATCAGAAGAAGATATGACGTGTGACATTGTTCTCTCGGCCACCCGATGGCAAGATGCAGGTCGGTTCCCCCCTCGCCTTGACGCCAGGTCAGACTCCACCCACACGGAGAAGGACAACAAGTGCGCCTGCGAATACCGACCCCTTCGCTCCCCACCCTGCTGACCGGCCTGGTCGCCGGTTGCACCGTCGCCGCCACCCTGCTGCCGGTGCCCGCCCTGGCCGCGTCCGGCCCGAACTCCCCCAGGCCGCCGGCCGCCGGCTCCCCCGCCGTCCCCAAGCCGCTCGGCCCGATCGTCGCCGCCGGCTCCGCGGACCGGGCAGCCACCGCCGCCCCGCTGCCCCCGGCGCTGCTCGGCCAGGTCGAGCTGGGCCAGCCGGCCGGCACCGCCGTGCAGACCACCCCGCGCCAGGCCGCGCCAGGCACCGCAGCCGCCCGTACCGTCCGCACCACCCAGCAGGGCTGCACCCCGGCCGACTTCGGCAGCCGCAGCGGCACGGCCCTGGCCTCCTTCGTCGAGTCCGCGACCACGGACTGCGTCAACACGCTCTTCGACGTCACCGCCACCGACGCCGCCGGCGTCTTCAAGGAGCAGCAGATGCTCTCCGTCGCCAAGGCCTTCCAGGGCCTGGCGACGAACTACACCGGCGACGACTCGACCGGCATCTGGCAACTCGTGCTCTTCCTGCGCGCCGGCTACTACGTGCAGTCCTACAACGCGGGCGTCGTGGGCCCCTACGACGCCGCGCTCACCGGCGCCACCAAGGCCGGGCTCGACGCCTTCTTCGGCAGCCGGCACCGGACCGACGTCAGCGACGACAACGGCAAGGTGCTCTACGACGTGCTGACCCTGACCGACAGCGCGAACCTGCAGGGCGACTACCTGAACGTCTACCAGCAGGTCCTGAGCGGCTACAACGCCTCCTACAACGCGTTCCCCAAGCTGGCGAACGCGGTCAACGCCGTGCTGTCGGCGCCGCTCTGGCGGGCCAACTGGAACCCGGACTTCGTCAACGCGGTCGCCGCCGACCCCGGCCTGCTGAAGACCCTGAGCAGCTTCGCGATCGACCACCGCGACCTGCTCACCGGCCCCGACGCCTTCCTCGACTACAACGCCGGCAACGACCTCGCCCGCATCGCAGGGGACGATGCGACCATCGAGGCCGCCGCCAAGCCGCTGGTCAAGGCGGTGCTCGACGCCTCCCAGCCGACCGGCGCCACCGGCCCGCTCTACGTGCACACCGCCTACCAGGCCGACCAGTACGACGCGGCCCAGTGCTCCTACTACGGCACCTGCGACCTGACCGCCAAGCTGAAGGCCGCGGTGCTGCCGCACACCCTGGTCTGCGACAACCGCACCATCGAGGCCGAGGCGCTCGACCCGGCCGAGCTGGCCGCGGTCTGCACCAGCCTGCGGGGCGAGGACACCTTCTTCCACCACCTGGTCCACGACAACGGCCCGGTGCCCGGCCAGTACGACAAGAACTACACACTCGCCGTCTTCGCCGGCAACGCCGACTACGTCACCTACTCCTGGGCGATCTTCGGCAACTCCACCGACAACGGCGGCGAGACCCTGATGGATCCGACCGACCCCACCAACCAGGCCGCGTCGGTGACCTACCAGAAGGCCTACGCCGACGGCTTCACCGCCGACGTGTGGAACCTCAACCACGAGTACACGCACTACCTCGACGGCATCTACGACATGAAGGGCAGCTTCGCCACCTCCACCTCGGTGCCGGACATCTGGTGGATCGAAGGGGTCGCCGAATACGAGTCCTACGCCTACCGCGGCACCACCGACATCGAGGCGATGCAGGAGGCGGCCAAGCACACCTACAAACTCAGCACCATCTTCCAGAACACCTACGCCAACTCCGACACGGTGCGCACCTACCCGTGGGGCTACCTCGCCGTCCGGTACATGTTCGAAAAGCACCCGGCCGACATCACCGCCATGCTCGGCCACTTCCGGGCCGGTGACTTCCAGGGCGCCTACCAGGTCTACAACAGCATCGGCACCGCCTACGACGCCGACTTCGACGCCTGGCTGAACGGCTGCGCCGCCGGCGCCTGCTACGCCACCGGGCCGACGGCGCTGTTCGACCAGTCGGTGAACGGCGCGACGGTCAGCCTGACCGACCGCTCCGTGGAGACCGGCAACGGCAGGCTCACCTCCTGGCACTGGAGCTTCGGCGACGGCACCGCCTCCGACCAGCAGAACCCGACGCACAGCTACGCGACCGCCGGCACCTACACCGTCGCCCTCACCGCCACCGACAGCACCGGCAAGAACGCCAGCACCCCGGAGTCGGTCACCGTGACCGTCGGCGCCGGGACCACGCTGCCCGCCTGCACCGACGCCAGCCCCGACGCAATGGGCCGCAACTGCTCCCGGTCCGACCGGGCCGAGCCCGCCGGCCACACCGACTACCTCTACGTCTACCTGCCGGCCGGCACCACCACGCTGAAGGTCACCACCTCCGGCGGCACGGGCACCGTGGGCCTGTACTACGACCCGAGCACCTGGGCCTCGCCGCACACCTTCACCGCCTCCTCCACCGGCCCCGGCACCACCCAGTCCCTCACCGTCACCGACACCACCGCCGGCTACCGCCACCTCAGCCTGTACGCCGTCACCGACTTCAGCGGCGTGACGGTCAGCACCCAGTACTGACCCCGACCCCGAACCGTGGACCCTGCCGGCCGGCTGAGCGCATCAGCCGGCCGGCAGCACGCCCAGGAAGAGCGCGGCCAGTTGAAGCGCCGCGCCGCCGCCTTCGGCGCCTGGCCCCCGAGGGCGCGCAGCGTCGGCACCAGGGCCGCCAGGGTGAGTTGCCCGCCCACCCCCCCACACCGTCGCCGCGAGCAACTCCGGGCGGGCGGTGGTGCCGCTCCGGCCGGATCTTCACAGAGGAGATACCGGCACGGGCCGGATCCGCGAGGTCGCCAACTCGACCGGGTGTACGGCACGTCAGCCGGTTGACGTACACCTCTCGCCTCAGCGCACCGCCACCAGCACGCAGCTGTCGCCGCAGCGCCAGACCGTCCCGGCCTCGCGGAAGCCGGCCGCCAGCAGCAACTCCTCGTGGGCCCGCGCCGAGAGGCCGTTGCCGTCACCGGTCGCGGGGGCCGGCCGCAGGTCACGGGCGGCCAGCAGGTCGGCGAACTCGGGGACCCGGCGCACCTCCGCCCACCACCCCGCCCAGTCCTCCCCGCTCGCCGCACCCAGGCGCTGCTCGCAGCCGCGGCCGACCGCCGTGGCGAGCGAGGAGAGGGCCGGGCCGCCGTCCGGCGCCAGGTGGTCGCCGTTGACCAGCACGCCCCCGGGACGGAGCGCGGCGGCCAGCTCGCGGTAGATCGCGCGCAGCCGGTCCGGCTCGGGGTAGTGCAGGGCCGTGGTGGAGACCGCGGCGTCCAGCGGCCGGTCCAGCTCCAGGGCCGCCAGCCAGCCGTCCTCGCCGATCAGCGCCTGGACGTAGCGGGCGGCCTCCGGCGCGCGGGTGCGGCCGAGTTCGAGCAGCAGCGGATCGACGTCCACTGCGAGGATCCGCGCGTGCGGCAGGCGGGCCGCGAGCCGGATCGCCAGCGAGCCGGGGCCGCTGCCGAGATCGGCCACCAGCGGCGCCGGCTGCCCCCGGGTCACCTCCTCGACGACGTCGGCGATCGCCGCGAAGCGCTCCTCGCGGCCCACCGCGTAGCGCTCCTGCTGCCGCTCCCACCGGTCCACCCAGGCCTCGGCCAGGGTCATGCTCACAGCCATCGTGCTCCTCGTCCGCACCGCTCCGTCCTGCGCGCCTCCATCCTAGGCGACACCTGGAAACGAAAACCGTTTCGGCTGAGCCGCTCGGTGATCACGCTGCTCACAACGCGTCACATCGCGCGCAGCACCTCGACCAGCCGGTCGACCTCCTCCGGCGTGTTGTGGACGTGCAGGCTCACCCGCACCGAGCCGTTGCGCTCGTCCGCCCCGGCCTGGCAGAGGCTGTCGGCGCGGACCAGGAAGCCGTGGCTGGCCAGCACGAAGCCCAGGTCGTCGGACCTGATCCCGTGGTGCCGGAAGGTCACGATGCCATGGCGCTGCTGGACCGGCGAGTCGGCGGCGAGGCTGCGCTGGCATCCGAGGACCTCGTACTGGTCCAGCCGGCGCAAGCTTTCGGTGAGCCGCGCGGCCAGCGCGACCGTCCACCGTTCGATCCGGGTCACTCCGGCGGCCTCCAGCCAGTCCAGCGCCGCCAGCAGGCTGACGACACCGCTGGTGTTCGGCGTGCCGGCCCAGCCGGCGGGCTCGAACCTCGGCCCCCGGGCGTTGCGCGCCCAGAGCGCGCCGCTGCCGGGCAGGGCCATCGCCTTGTGGCCGGAGAAGACCACGAAGTCGACGTCGAGCCGGCCCACGTCCAGCGGCAGGTGACCGATCCCCTGGGCGGCGTCCAGGCAGATCGGCACCCGGGGGCCGACCGCCGCGCGGATCCGGTGCACGTTCATGTCGCCGCCGTAGACGTGGTGCACGTGGGTGGCGGCGACGAAGGCCGTCCGCCCGGTGACCAGCTCGGCGAGCGCGGCCGGATCGTAGTCGTGCGAGCCGGCCTGGTACGGCAGCGCCCGGACGGCGATCCGCGCGCCACGGGCCGCGAGCAGGCGCTGGGCCTCCAGCCACGGCAGCAGGTTGGCCTGGTGGTCGGCGAACGGCACGATGATCTCGTCGCCGTCGGCCAGGTACTCGGTCAGCCAGTCCCGGGCCACGGTGCGCAGGCCCTCGCTGGTGCCGCTGACGAAGTGCACCGCGGAGCCGTCCTCGTGGCCGAAGGCCTGATCGCCGAGGAAGCGGGCGACCCGCTGCCGGGTCTCGGCCAGCAGCGCGGTGGTGCGGTTCGCCCAGGGGTAGCTGCCGCGCCCGGCGTTGGCGTTGGTCGTGGTCAGGTAGGCGTGCACGGCGTCGAGCACCGCCTGCGGCTTCTGCGCGGTGGCCGCGCTGTCCAGGTAGACGAGCTCGGGGTTGGCCACCACGATCGGGAACTGCACCCGCAACGCGTCCTGCCAGTCCCGCAGTTCCTCCAGTTCGCCGCCCATGGTGTCCCCTCCGCTCCGCACTCCTCAGTCCCGCACCAGCGGGGCGCCGGCATCGCGCCACCCGACGATCCCGCCGGCCAGGCTGCGCGCGTCCCGGTGCCCCATCCGGGTCAGCAGGGCCGCGTACGCCGCCGATTTCTCGCCGACCGGGCAGGCCAGCAGGACCGGCTGGGTGCGGCCGAACGGCAGGCCGCCGTGCAGCAGTTCGTCGAACAGCTCGTCGACGATGTTGATCGAGCCCTCGATGTGCAGCGCGGCGTAGGCGAACGGGCCGCGCAGGTCGACCACCAGCGGGCGTTCGGCGGCGATCCACTTGCGGGCCGCCTCCACGTCGAGGTACTTCGCGGCGGCGATCTCGGCCGGGCCGAGGGTGGCGACCGAGTTGGGCCGCGCCGGCCGGCCGAACAGCTCCGGACGACGCGTGCGGAGGTAGCTGAGGTAGCTCTCCACCCGGTCGCAGACGATGAAGACGGCGGTCCGGCGCCGGGTCGACCCGGCCGCCACCCGCCGCAGGTGGCGCACCGCGCCGTAGTACGCCGCGCCGCCGGTCGGCCCGGCCAGGATGCCGCAGCGGCGGATCAGGGTGAGCATGCCGTCGATGGCCTGGTCGGAGGTGACCGACTCGATGCCGTCGTAGGTGGCCGGGTCGAACAGGCCCACCTCGTGCACCTCGTCGATGGTGCGGATGCCCGGGATGAAGTCGGACTTGTCGGCGACCAGGCCGAGCACGTCGAGCCCGGGACCGCTCGCCCGCAGCGCGGCGGCCACGCCGGTGGAGGAGCCGGCGGTGCCCACGCAGGCGATGAAGTGGTCGGGTGCCCGCCCGTCCAGGTCGCGCAGGATCTCCGGGCCGGTCCCGGTCAGGTGCGCCTCGGTGTTGAGCGGGCTGTAGTACTGGTCGGTGTGCAGGTAGCCGCCGTCCGACTCGGCGAGCATCCGGTGCATCCGGGTGAGCGGGTCGTCGGTGTCGGTGGGGTCCAGGCACTCGGCCTGGCCCGGCAGTTCCTCGATCTCGGCACCGAGCAGCAGGAGCAGGTCCTTGATCTCCGGCACCTTCATCCGGTTGGTCACGCTGCGGAACCGCAGCCCGTGCATGCCGGCAATCAACGCGAGGGCCTTGGCCGTGTTGCCGCTGGAGAGTTCCACGATCGTGTCGCCGCGCTCGACGGCGCCGGGCAGCGCCGCGCGGGTCATCTGCCAGGCCGCGCGGTCCTTCACCGACCCGAACGGGTTGAGCAGTTCCAGCTTGGCGTACAGGTCGATGCCGCGCAGGCCGTGCACCTCCGGGCTGATCCGCAGCAGCGGGGTGTCCCCGATGGCCTCGGTGATGCTGTCGTATCTCAACTGCGCTCCCCCGTCCCCTCCATGGGCCAGTACTGATCGTCGAGCCGCCAGCGCCAACTGCCGGCGTCCAGGTAGAGCGCGGCGGTCCGGGCCACGGGCTGGTGCATCGCGTGATGGGCGGTGAAGTCCATGCAGTACCCCGCGGTGTTGGCGAAGGCCAACAGGTCACCGGCGCGCGGCAGCTCGGGCAGGAAGACCAGGCGACGGGTGATCAGATCACCCTCCAGGCAGAGGTTCCCGACCAGGTGGACACCGACCGGGCCCGCCGTCGCCGGCGGGGCCGCCCGTCGGGTGACGAGCAGCGGGTCCATCAGCACCCCGTGCTGTTCCAGACTGATGTCGGCCGCGTTCGCCGCCAGCCGGACCAGCGGCGCACCAGCCCCGGTGCGGCGGACCTCGACCACCCTCGCCAGCACCGCGCCGCACTGGTCGACCAGGGCCCGCCCCGGCTCGATGTGCAGGTCGTACAGGTTCTCCAGCAGCAGCGTGGCCAGCGGGCGGCCCATCGCGGGCGCCAGGCCGGACAGCAGCTCGTCGAGGTACCCCTCGGCGGCGACCGCCCGGTGCGCCGGGTAGAGGGTGAGCGCACCGCGCAGCCGGCCCGCCTCGGCGCGCAGGCCGTAGCCGTGCCCCTGCCAGGTCAGGGCCGGCCGGCTGCCCAGCACGGCGTTGCCCAGCTCGGTGGTGTAGCGCTGCCACTGCTCCTGGTGCGCCAGGTAGTTGACGCCGAACCCGCCGCCGACGTCCACGGCCCGCGGGTCCAGCCCGCGGCGGCGGCACTCGTCCGCCGCTGCGATGCACCCCTCCAGGGCCGCCGCCTTCTCCGGCAGGCCGACGGTGTCGAGGTGGTACGCCACACCGGCGAGGTCGACCGCGTCCCGGTGCCGCTCGACCGCGTCGAGCAGCCCGGCCAGCCCGGCCGCGTCGGTGCCGAACCGGCTCGGCCGGCTCAGCACCTTCGCGCCCGGCGCCCGGAAACCGGACAGGCGCAGCAGGACGGGCACCCGCGGCAGCGCGTGCTTGCGGATGAGCGCGGCCAGTTCGTCCAGCTCGGCCCGGGAGTCCAGGTTGACCGTGGCGCCGACCCGGGCCGCCAGCCAGAGGAACTCGGTGGTCTTGGGGCCGGTCGCCATGATCCGGTCGCCGGTGAAGCCGGCGCCGAGCGCGTGCTGCAGTTCGCCCGTCGAGGCGACGTCGATGCCGGCCTCGGTGGCGGCGAGGCGGCGGACCAGCGCGCTCGAGCGGTTCGCCTTGTGCGCGTAGTGGATCCGCCCCGCCAGGTGGTGGCGCCGGTAGACCGCGCGGAACCGGGTGACGTTCTCGGCCAGTTGCTCGGGGAGCACGATGTTGAGCGGGGAGCCGAGCGCGTCCACCAGCGAGTGCAGCAGCTCGGTCGCCTCCAGGGCCGACCGCAGGCGTGGTTCGAGCCGCGGTTCCAGGTACAGGGGTTCCGGGCTCGGCAGGTCGGGGTACGGCGGGTCGGGATCGGGTGGTGCGGGGTCCGATGGCGGTAACCGTGGTGGCAGGTGCTGCATGGCGACGAGACTCCCCCCGCCTCTCGCGTGTGAACGAGGTGCCCGATCACGGTAATCGCTTCGGGCGTTCGACGACAGGCCACCTGTCGGACACCTCGCACACGGGCCGCTACGCCTACTCCTTCGCTTCCACCACCGCCGCGGCTGCGGGCGCGACTGCCGGCCCCCCGGCCACTGCCGTGACCGGCTTGGGCGTCCAGCGGGCCTCGACCTTGCCGAAGCGCCAGTAGAGCACGGCGACGATCCAGGTCGCCGCGAAGAGCCCGGCGATCGCGAATCCGGCCTTGTTGATGTCGAAGTTCGCCATGAAGTCCCAGAACGGACCGCTCAGGTGCAGCTCGGAGGTGAGCACGCCGAACATCTCGATGGTGCCGATCAGGAAGGCCGCCGCGATCGACAGACCGGTGATGACGAGGTTGTAGTACACCTTGCGGACGGGGTTGGCGAAGGCCCAGCCGTAGGCGAAGTTCATGAAGCAGCCGTCCAGGGTGTCGAACAGCGTCATGCCGCCGGCGAAGAGCAGCGGCAGCGCGAGGACGGCGTAGAACGGCAGGCCGGAGCTGGCGGCGTAGGCGGTCGCGGCGAGCAGCACGACCTCGGTGGCGGTGTCGAACCCGATGCCGAAGATCAGGCCGACGAAGAACATCTGCCAGGTGTGCTTGATCGTGCGCATGAAGCGGCCGAAGAAGCGGTACATCAGCCCGCGCTGCTGGAGCTGGTGCTCCAGCTCCTCCTCGTTGAAGGTGCCCTGGCGCATCGCGCGGAAGACCTTGATGATGCCGGCCAGCACGATCAGGTTGAGCAGGGCGATGAGGTAGAGGAAGCTCGCCGAGGTGACGGTGCCGATGACACCGCCGACGGTCTCGTAGGTGGAGTTCGGGTCGACCATCGCCCCGAAGACGGCCTTGGCCGCGACGGTGATGCCGATGCCGACCACGCAGATGATGGTGGAGTGGCCCAGGGCGAAGAAGAAGCCGGTGCCCAGCGGGCGCTTCTTGTCCGCCATCAGCTTGCGGGTGACGTTGTCGATCGCCGAGATGTGGTCGGCGTCGAAGGCGTGCCGGGCGCCCAGCGTCCACGCGGTGAACGCGACGCCCATGCCGATGCCGAGGCCGTCGTAGTGGAAGTGGTGCGGCAGGACGGCGAAGACGAAGATGCCCCAGCCGAAGCCGTTGAGGGCGAGGATCACCAGGGCCATGATGCCCAGGCGCCCCCACTCCGACGGGTGCAGCGCGTCGCGGATCGATCTGAACCGGGTTGCCGGTGCGGTCAAGGCATCCTCCTCGGGATGCTCGCGGACAGGGCGGCACCCGAGGCGGCCTCGATGGGCCGAGCGGTTCCGTCCTTCCGACGAGGCGGGGAATCCGAGGTGCGGCAGCAGGCGACCGGGCTCGTCCCCGTCGAGGGGCATCACCGTTGCGGGACAGTGCCGGGTTCACACCGGACTTCGCTACTGGCGCACCGTCACAGCTGGCAGCTGCAACCTTGCCAGCCTAGTGAGCCGCTCGAGCCGTCCTCAAGTCCGCCCAGCTCAACACCCCGGGAACTCCCAGTCCACGGTCAGCTTCCGTTCGAGGCGGCGAGCTGATCCCCCAACGACCGGTCCCGGTCGCGGGGTTGCCGTCGCCCTGCGGCGGCGGCAACCCCTCGGCGGCAGGCGGGTTACGGCGCGGTGATGCCCGGGGCGGTGCCGGCGCCGAAGGACCAGCCCTCGTCGGTGCCGGGGGCCGGGGTGTAGCTCGCGGCGCCGAGGTCGCTGTAGGTCCACGAACCACCGGGAGTGGCGTGCCAGTAGGACCAGTAGGCGGTGGCGGGGGCGCCGTTGCACGGGTCGGGCTGGGTGTTGATCGCGCAGATGAAGCCCGGGAAGCGCGGCACGAAGCCGTAGCTGAAGCCGGCACCGGTCAGGGCGGCCAGGCCGTTGGCCGGCGAGCCCTGGGCGCAGCCGGTCTGGACGCCGCCGCCGAGGGCGGTGAAGTCGACCACGACGGTGACCCCGGAGCAGCTGGGGTCGGCGTGCGCGGCGGGTGCGGCGGCGGCCGTGCCGCCGAGCAGCGCGGCGGTGAGGGCGGCCGCGGCGGCGAGCGAGCCGAGCAGGCGGCGGCGCGGGCGGGCGGTGGGCGTGCTGGTGGTCATGACGGCTCTCCTCTGACTGGTCGTCAGTTGCTGGGGCAGGCGAGGGTGGGGGCAGCGGGGTTGGCGCCCTGGGCGCTGAGGTCGACCAGGGCGACGCCGGAGAGGCCGAGCACCGCCTGGGTGGTGGCGCGCACGGCGTTGGCGGCGTTGAAGCCGGTGCTGTCGTAGGCGATGGCGCCCTGGGTGCCGGCGGCGCCGGAGCAGCCGACCTGGAGCTTGTACAGCGCACTCCAGGCCTTCAGGCCGGGCAGCAGCCGGCCCTGGCTGAGCAGCGCCTCGCCGGCCAGGCCGGTGCTGTTGGCGTTGCCGGCCGTGGCGGTACCGGTGGCGAAGCTGCCGTCCGTGCCCTGGTGGGCGGTGAGCCAGTCGAGGCCGGCCGAGGCGGCGGCCGGACGGCCGGTGGCGGCCAGGGCCTGGACGGCCATCGCGGTGGCGTCCGGGTCACTGGTGCAGGTCGGCTGGCCGAACGCGGCCGGGAAGCCGCCGTCGGCGCACGCGCTGCCGGCCAGGAAGTCGGCGGCGCTCGCCGGGGCGCCGCCGGGGGTGCGGTCGAGGGCGATCAGGGCGAGCGACTGGCCGAAGGTGTTGCTGTAGTCGCCGTACTGGGAGTGGTCGGAGAACCGGCCGCTCGGGGTGAGCAGGGCCCGCAGCCGGGTGGGCAGGTCGACGCCGCCGAAGCTGGTCGGGTCGGTGCCGCGCACCTCCGCGGCCAGCAGCAGCTTGGCGGTGGCCCCGGCGTAGGACTCGGTGACGCCGTCGCCGAGGTAGCCGCTGAGGTTGGCGGGCTGGGCCAGCCAGGCGGTGGCCTTGGCGGCGGTCTGGTCGGCGGAGTGCGAGGCGGCGAAGGCGAGGACGGCGTCGATGGTCAGGCCCTGGTCGGGGTAGCCGACGCCGCCGAAGCTGGTCTCCAGGTGGTCGCCGTTCACGAACTGGCGGGACAGCCAGCCGGCGGCCGCGGCGTCGGGGAGCAGGGTGGCGCCGGTCCCGGCGGTGCCGAGCTGCGGGGTTCCGGTGGGGGTGGTGGCACTCGCGGTGGTGACCGGCAGGAACGCGGTGACGGCGAGCGCGGCGGCGCCGAGCAGGGCGGCGGAGCGGCGGGTGACGGGCATGGTGGACCTTTCGGTACGGGGCATGGGTACGGGAAGTACGGGGCAGTTGCTCAGGCCGGCGGGGTGAACCGCACCGGCGCTTCGAAGACGGCCCGCCGGGCGGCCCGCCGGAAGACGGTGAGCACCGCCGGCCCGGCGATCAGCACGCCGAGGAAGGTGGTGACCGCCCGGCCGGTGTCCCAGCCGAGCGAGGTGGTGGCGTCGAAGAGCAGGTAGCGGTGCCACTGTTCGGTGAACGGCAGGCCTGGCAGGTAGGCGATCGAGCTGTGCGGGTCGAGCGAGAAGGGCCAGAAGGAGAGGTTGAGCAGCAGGCCGAACAGGTAGCCCGAGCAGGCGCCGTAACCGGCCAGCAGCAGCAGTTCCCAGCGACCGCGGGCGCGCGGCAGCACCCCGGCGAGCAGGCCGACGAAGGCGCAGCCGAACATCTGGTAGGGCATCCACGGCCCCACTCCCCCGGTGATCAGGGCCGAGGCGAAGAGCGAGGTGCAGCCGAGGACGAAGCCGAAGCCGGGCCCGAACACCCGCCCGGCCAGCACCAGCAGGAAGAAGACCGTCTCGACCCCCGCGGTCCCGGCCCCGAGCGGGCGCAGGGCCGCGTTGACCGCGGAGAGCACGCCGAGCATGGCGAGCGCCTTGGCGTCGATGCCGCCCTCGGCGATCTCGGCGAGGACCACGGCGAGCACCAGCAGGAGCAGCGCGCCGAAGATCAGCGGCGGCGCGTATGCGGAGCCGAAGCGTCCGGGTGCCACCACGAAGGGCCACAGGAAGGCGACCAGGCCGAGGGCGGCGGCGAGCGTGATCACCAGTCCGGCCCGGCCGGGTATCCGCACGGCCACTCGGCTCACCGGGTCACCTCCCGTCGCGCTTCGGCAACCTGAGTGACCGTCAGGTAGGGCAGCGGCGCGAGGATCTTGGCGGTCTGCGGCGCGAACGCCGGTGAGGCGACCACCACGTGCGCGGTGGGGCCGTCGGCGACCAGCTCGCCCTCGGCCATCACCAGCACCCGGTCGGCGGCCGCGGCGACGAACTCCACGTCGTGGGTGGAGACGACGACCGCGCGTCCCTCGGCGGCCAGCACGTCCAGGGTGCGGACCAGCGCCTGCTTGGCCTGGTAGTCGAGGCCGCGGGTGGGCTCGTCGAGCAGCAGCACGCCGGGCGCGGCCGTGAGCTGGATGGCGAGCACCAGGGCGAGTTGCTGGCCCGCGGACAGGTCGCGGGGGTGGGTGGCATCCTCGATGCCGGGGGCGAGCGCGTCCAGGATCTCCCGGGCCGGGCGGGGTGCGGGGGTCGTGCCGGTGGCCGATTCCCGGTCGGCCTCGGCGAGTTCGGCGGCGACCGAGTCCAGGTAGAGCAGGTCACTGGGGGTCTGCGGGACCAGGCCGACCAGGCGCCGGGCCGCGGCTGCGCCGAGCCGCTTGGGGTCGCGCGACTTGGCACCGGGCTCCCGCGGGTCGCGAACCTTGACGCTGCCGCCCTGCCGGGGCCCGGCACCCTGGAGAGCCCAGAGCAGCGAGGACTTGCCGGAGCCGTTGCGGCCCATCAGCGCGGTCACCTCACCTGCGGACAGCTCCAGGTCCACCTCACGGACCGCGGTGAGGTCGCCGTAGCGGACCACCAGCCCGTGGGCGTCGAGCACGGGGTGGGTGGTGGCGGAGCTGCGGGCGGGCGGTGGTGGCACGTCCGCCAGGCGTTCGCGCAGCCCGGCGGCGGCGCGGCGGGCGTCGCGCACCGACAGCGGCAGCGGATCCCAGCCGGCCAGGCGGCCCAGTTCGACCACCGGCGGCGCCACCGTGGTGTGGCGGAACAGCTCGCCGGGCGGGCCCGCGGTGACGGTGCCGTCCCCGCCCAGGTGCACCACCCGGTCGGCGTACTGGACCACCCGCTCCAGCCGGTGCTCGGCCAGCAGCACGGTGACCCCGAGGTCGTGCACCAGCCGGGTGATCGCGGCCAGCACCTCCTCGGCGGCGGTCGGGTCGAGCGCGGAGGTGGGCTCGTCCAGCACCAGGACCCGCGGATGGGCGGTGAGCACGGCACCGATCGCCACCCGCTGCTGCTGGCCGCCAGAGAGTTCGGCGAGCGCGCGGTGCCGCAGCTCGGCCAGGCCGAGCAGGTCGAGGGTCTCCTCCACCCGCTTGCGCATCACGTCGGCGGGCAGCGCCAGCTGCTCCATGACGTAGGCGAGTTCCTCCTCCACCGTGTCGGTGGTGAAGCCGGCGGCCGGGTCCTGGCCCACCACGCCGACCAGGTCGGCCAGTTCGCGCGGCGGGTGGTGGGCGGTGTCCCGGCCGCCGACGGTGACCCGGCCGGCCAGCGTGCCGCCGGTGAAGTGCGGCACCAGGCCGTTGACGGCGCCGAGCAGGGTGGACTTCCCGGCGCCGGTGCGGCCGACCACCAGGCAGAGTTCGCCCTCCTCGACGTGCAGGTCGACCTCGCGCAGCACGGGCGCGGGGGCGTCGTGGTAGGTCACGGTGACCTGGTCGAAGCGGATCACGTGGTCACCTCGGAGGCAGCGGGACGGCGGGCGGGCGGCGGGGCGGCCACGCCGGCCACGGCGGCGAGCAGCACGGCCACCGCCGGCACGGCCGGCAGGGTGGGCCAACTCAGCGGGTAGAGGGAAGGGTTGAGCTCGGCGGCGCGGTAGCCGACGCTGACCAGCAGCAGCACCGCGGAGGTGACCCCGCAGAGCGCCACCGTCCACTCGGGCCAGCGCCAGGGGTCGGGCCGGTAGCTGGTGCGCTGCACCCGGCGCCCGCCCAGCACCAGCCCGCCCGCGCAGAGCACGGCGCCGGCCGGCAACGCGGTCAGGCCCAGGGCGCGCGGCGCGGAGCCGTCCAGCAGGCCGTAGGCACCCGCGCAGAGACCGAGCATGCCGGCGAGCATCAGTGCACCGGTCACTCGGCGAGTGGTCTTGCTCGCCGTACCGGAGCGGCCGTAGCCGCGGGAGTCCATCGCGGCGGCCAGCCGCAGCGAGCGCTCCAACGCGTCCTCCAGCACCGGCACCACGATGCCGCGCAGCGCGCGCAGTCCCTTGTCCGACGCGGCGCGCAGCCGCCTGGCCCGGCGCACCCGCTGGACGCTCTCCACCAGCTGCGGCGCGACGCTGATCGACACCGTGACGGCGACGCCGAGTTCGTAGAGCGCGCCCGGCAGCACCCGCAGCGCGCGCTTGGGGTTGGCCAGCGTGTTGGCGGCGCCGACGCAGCAGACCAGGCAGGCCAGCCGCAGCCCGTCGATCGCCGAGGAGAGGGTGGCCTCCAGCGAGACCGGGCCGCCGATCCGGATCCCCGCGTACCAGGACGGGGTCGGCAGGTGCGGCAGGGTGAAGAGGATGTGGTCGCCCGGGGTGATCCCGCTGGCGAAGACGCAGCGGAAGGCCACCCGGACGGCGATCACGGTCAGCGCCAGCCCGAGGTAGTACGGGAAGCCCCGGGCCCAGGGCGCGTCGGTGCGCCGGGCAGTGATCACGAAGCCGAGCACGGCCAGCACCAGCAGGAGCAGCAGCGGGTTGGTGGTGCGGCTGGCCGCCGTACCGAGCCCGATCGCCCACAGCCACCAGGCCACCGGGTGCAGGGTGCGCGGGGCCCGGCGGCCGTCACCGGGCTGCCCGGCGCGCGCGGCGGGCCGGGCGATCGTCGAGGAGGGATGCACCGGATCAGCCGTCCGACCGGCTTCGTCGCCGGGCGGCGGCCACCGTGGCGCCGCCGAGGCCGAGCACCGCCAGGACGCCGACCAGGACCGGCAGGACCGAACCCGCGGAGTGCTTGGCCGGGGTGGTGGGTGCGGCGTCGACGATCCGCGGCGCGCCGGCGCTCGGGGAAGCCGCCGCCGCGGTCGGGGAGCTCGGGTCGGCGCTCCCCGTCGTGGCGCTGGGAGCCGCGGTCGCGGCGGCGCTGGTGGACGGCGCGGCGGCGGAGGCGGTGGCGGAGGCGGACGGCCCGATGCCCGTGGCGGGCGGGGTCGGCGAGGCGACAGGTGCCGCGCCGGGCGGCGGCACGGACGGACGGCCCGGGTGCGAGCCGCCGAC
>NZ_JBNQTI010000020.1:0-17654 GCF_050325825.1 Kitasatospora sp. LaBMicrA B282 | reverse complement strand
GGGGGGGGGGGGGGGGGGGGGGGGGGGGGGGGGGGGGGGGGGGGGGGGGGGGGGGGGGGGGGGGGGGGGGGGGGGGGGGGGGGGGGGGGGGGGGGGGGGGGGGGGGGGGGGGGGGGGGGGGGGAGGGGGGGGGGGGGGGGGGGGGGGGGGGGGGGGGGGGGGGGGGGGGGGGGGGGGGGGGGGGGGGGAAGAGAGAGGGGAAAAAAAAAACACCACCACTGGAGCACCGCGAGGGCGCGGCACTCCAGGAGAAGCCCACCAACCTCGTCGTCGCGTCCGCCGCCGACGACGAGCTGCCGCCCGCCGCATCGATCGCCCGCACCGATCGTGCCGACGAGCGCCTTAAGCCCAAGCGTCGCCGCCGTGACGACGAGAACCCGAAGCACACGAAGGTCTCCCTTCGTGTCACCCCCGAAGAGAAGGCAGATATCGAGAACCGGGCGAAGGCCGCGAAACTGTCCGTCGCGCACTACCTCGCGCGCAAGGTTTTCTCCGAGGATGGCTTCGGCCTCGGCGGACGGGACGCGAGCCTGGATGCGGCGGTCGACGAACTCAGGGCGACCCGCCGCCAGCACGCCGGCGCGATGAGCAACCTCAACCAGCTCGGCCGCGACTACAACTCCGGCATCGACCTCCAGCCTGCTGCGGTCCAGGACGCCGCGACCGCCGTCCACCGTGCCTTCGAGGTGGGACTGCGGCTCCTCGACCGAGTCGACTCCGCCGCGTCGGGGCTGGCGAAGGCGAAGCGCCGTTGATCAGCAAGGCCGTCCGCGGCAACGACACCCTCGGCGCGCTCCGCTACCTGTTCGGTCCCGGCAAGGCGAACGAGCACACCGACCCTCACCTCGTCGCCTCCTGGGACGGCTTCGTCCCCGACCCCGGACGGCACCCTTCCGCCACCCTCGAACAACTCCGGGACGCCCTCGACCTCCACGTCGTCCAGTACGGAAGGAAGATCAACAAGCACGTCTACCACCGCATGATCCGCGCCGACCCGGACGACCGCATCCTCGGCGACGAGGACTGGGCCGCCATCGCACGCCGTGTCATTGCCGCCGCCGGCATCGCCCCGGACGGCGACGAGGAAGCCTGCCGGTGGGTCGCTGTGCGCCACGCCGACAACCACATCCACATCCTCGCCACCGTCGTGCGGGCCGACCTAACCCAGGCCCGCCTGCGCGGCGACCAGTACAGCGTCGAAGCCGAACTCACCAAGATCGAACGCGAGTACAAGCTCGTCGACCTGTCCGACACCCGCACCCGCGAATACCGGGATGCGATCCCCAAGCGAGCCAAGGGCTCCGAACTGCGCAAGGCCCAGCGCCTCGGCCGGGAAGGCACCGACCGCGACCGCCTGCGAACCGCCGTACGCCAGGCCCTGGCCGGGGCCGCAGACGAGGAGGAGTTCACCGCCCGGCTCGCCGCGAAGGGCGTGCTCCTCGCCGTGCGCCGCGCGCCCTCCGGCGACGTGACCGGCTACAAGTTCGCCCTCCCCAGCGGCGGCGAGAGCGGGCCGATCTGGTTCTCCGGCAGCAAGCTCGCATCCGACCTCACCCAGCCGAAGATCCAGGCACGCTTCGCCCTCGGCGTCGACGAACCCGCCTTCCCCACGCCCGACGCCCGCACCTGGCCCGCTGATAGCCGCCACCGGGCCAGCACCACCATCGAACGCGCCTACCCGGCCTTCGACGACGACCAGGACGTCGCGCGCGCGGAGGCTGTGATCCGAGGCGGCCTCGAAGTCCTCGACACGCTCGCCGCCACCAGCTCGACCCTCAGCAGGAAGGAACTCCACCAGGCAGCACGGGCCCTGGAGTACACCCGCATCGCCCACACTCGCGCAGCCGGCGCCGACCTGCGCGCGATGCGCTCCGCCGCCCGCGAACTCCTCCACGCCGGGCCCTCCACCGGCCGGGGCAAGGACGGCACGGCCGCCGCCACAATGCTGACCAGCCTCGTCCTGCTCGCCATAGTGATCGCCAAGTGGCACGCCTCCCAAGGCCACCGTCACCAGGCCGACGCCGCCCGCACGGCGGCCGACCACCTTCGCGCCGCCTACACCCGGCACGCAGCCAAGCCGATCGCCCACCTCACCCTCGAAGGCCGATTCCTCCCGAAGCCCGACCACGACCGGCAGGCCGACGCCGTCCGCCGCACGCTGCCCGCCGACCAGGCCACCCGGCTCCTCGCCGAGGAGAACTGGGCAGCCCTCGCCGCCACCCTCGCCCAGGCCGAGGCCGCCGGCCACAACCCGACCACCCTGCTCACCAACGCCGCCGGGCGCCGCGAACTCGCCACCGCCGACTCACCCGCCGCCGTCCTCACCTGGCGCATCCGCCGCGACGCGGGCCTCCCCGCCCCCGCACCGGCCGCAACCCCCGACGAACTGCGCACCAAGGCAGCCCGCGCCCGCACCACCACCCGCACCACCGGCACACCGGCTACCCCGGTCATCACACCGCCGACGCCGGTCGCACCCGACCAGGTGCGCCGGACGCGCTGACCAACCCAGGTGGGCGGGAACGGAGCCTCCGCACCCGCCCACCAGCCCCCACCCACCAATCCCGCCCAGCACGGACATCACCCGTCAGCCGCCGCCGAAAGCAGGACCCAGCCAACGAAGCAGACCGCCGGGACTTCCCGAGGAATCCCGGCGGCCGGAGCGCCACAACTACCCTGCAGCAAGGTGACGGTGTCGATTCGATGTCCTTCTCGCTGGGAGGGATCCATTCCGGCAGCGCACGTCGTATGGTCCCTTGCTGCCCCGCTGCCGACCCGAAGGGACCGCATGACCGACTACGACCACGACTTCTACAACCCCACTCCCGAACCCGCGCGTGCCGTCATCCGCGCCGTCCCGCACCCCGCCGAGCTCAACCCGCGCGGCATCACCATCACCTGCACCGGCTGCGGCGCCCGCCGCGACTGGCTCCTCCTCGCCGTCCACGACCAGATCTTCGTCCGCTGCCGCTGCGCCCACGAATGGCGCGAGCCCGACCTCACCCGGGCCGACTTCGACCGGCACTACGTCGAACCCGAGCAGGAATGGGACGACTTCGACACCGCCATGAGAGCCCTCGCCTTCGACGGACTCCTCGCCGGAACGACCTGGAACCTGGACTGAGGTCCACGCCGCACCCGCCGCTGTTCACCTCCGACGCCTGCCGCGTCACGCCCGGACGAGCGAGGACAGCGGGGCACACGGACGGCGCTTCGACTACCGGCGGAGGTCGACCTGGATCACGGCGTGGCGGCCGTTGGTGCGCCACGCCGTCCCGGCGCTGTCGAGCTGAGCGACGACGGCAGCGTCGACGCCGACGATCACGTCCGACTTCAGCGTCCGCAACGCCGTGACGGCTGAGGGGAAGTGGCCGGCCACCTCGGTGAACGAAGTGGTGGGCGGCCACAGCTGATCGCCCACCAGCCGACGATAGTTGAGGTCACCCTTGAGGATCGTCATCACTGCACCGACGAACTCGGACCGGAGGTCGGTCGGCATGTCGTGGAACGGCAGCGGCGCGCAGAAGAACGGGTGCGTTCGGACCACGAGCGCGCCGCTGTTCATCGCTCGCCACAGCCGTTCGCCGATCGTCCCGGCAGCCGCAGTGGCGGAGGTGCGCAGGCGCTCGACGGTGGCGAGGACATCGGCCATCGTCGCGTCCGACACGTAGTACGGCTGCGGCTTCACGTACACGACGACCTGCGCCGCCAGGCCGGAAGCCAGGAGATGGTCGACCAGCACCAGGTCCGGCAGGAGCTCCCGGCCGGCGTTGTCCGCGATGATGCAGACCCGCCCGCCTTCGGCCCGCTCCAGCTCGGCCCAGAGCGACTCGCTGTTGTCGGCCACCAGGTCGGAGGCGATCGACCCTCCGGCCTCCGCCGTGATCTGGAAGCTCAGGTCGGCGCGGTTGCCCCATAGCGCCGAGGAGAGAAGCGCGGCGGCTCGCTTGTCGGTGAAGTCCGAGGGCAGGTCGCCGAGGGCTGCCAGCTCGGCGTCGACGGCCGGGCCGGCGAGTTCGGCGTCCTTGAACGGTGCGAACGGGTCGATGCCCTGCCAAGTGCCGGGCCGGAAGTAGCCGATGGCTTCGAGCAGCCTGCGGTAGAAGTAGCTCTCGGCCCACAGGAACGGCGCCTCGCCCCACGGCCGTCCGAACAGACCCTCACCCCACTCCAGCCACTGCTGGTGGTCGTGGGCACTGGTGCTGAGTGGTTGCAGCACACCGTCGGTGCTCTCGGCGAGGAGCTCCTCGACCGCGGCTCGCTCGCTCGGCCCGTACGGCAGTGCGTCGAGCACCTGCTGGATGAGCTTCGGGTGCCGCTCGTGGAAGACGTCCCGGGCGAACGAGCCGGGGGTGCCGCTCAGGATCACGGGTGCGCTGGGCATGCTCAGATTCGTCCTTCTCCTCGGCTGTCGGCGGGTTCCGCCACATGATCCACGGTCTGCCCGTGATGGAGCTGCAGCGACGCAGGGCCGGCCGCGCTCCCGACGAGCACGCGACCCGTACCGGGATCGGCGGCGGCACAGTTCAGCGTCGCGTCGACACGTACCTCGGCGAGTTGGTGCTGGTGGCTGAGCGACCACGCCCGCACGGTTCCGTCGGCCGCAGCCGACAGCAGTCGGTCGGGATCGTCGCCGAAGGCCATCATGAGGACCCGGCCGACGTGTCCGGACAGGTGAGCGGTGAACTGGCCGGTCCGGATGTCGCGCACGTGGATCTCCCCGGTGCCCGAGCCCACCGCGAGGTGGGCGCCCGCGGCATCGACGGCGATCGAACGCGCCCAACCACCGGGGTTCACGAAGCGGTTGAGGTGCTGGCCCGTGCGGGCGTCCCAGAGGTGCACGGAGCCGTCGCCGCCGCTCGCCGCGAGCAGGTGACCCTCGGCGTCGAACGCCAGCGACCGCACGCGGCCGGCATGGGCCTGCTGCTCCCACACCAGCGCTCCAGAGGGGAGGTCCCAGCACCGGATGTGCCCATCGCCGGTGCTGGCGGCCAGCCTGGTGCCGGACCGGGCCACCGCGACGCTCCAACTCCGGGTGACGTCGTCGTTGAGCCGCAGTGCCCAGCTCTCGTCATCGAGGGACCAGACGTGGACCGAGCCGTCCCCGCAGGCCGCCGCGACGTACCTGCCACCGGTGGCCACCGACCACACCCGGCCCGCGCTACCCAGCAGTTCGCGGCGCGACGCGGCGGTGGGCAGGTCTAGGAGTTCGACATGGCCGTCACCGTGTCCGACGGCGCCGAGGCCGCCGTCGGACGTGATGTGGGTGGACCAGACAGTGTTCGAGCCTTCGGCTACGGCGTGGAGCCCGTCGGGTTCCGACTTCGTCCACAGCCGCAGGGCGCCGTCCTCGCAGCCGGCGACGACCGTGCCGTCGGCCGCGCAGGCCAGTGCCCGGACCCAGTCGACGCCCGGCGGCATCCGCACCTCGCCGACCGGGCCACCGGCGTCGAACGCCCGGATGACGGCGTCCTCGGTGGCGGCGAGGAGGAGGTCCGACTGGCCGTCGAGAACCACTGAGCGGACGCGCGAGGGAAGGCCGTCCACCCGCCGGACCTGGTTGAGCCTGCCGCCGCTGGTGTCCCAGAGGACCACGGAGCGGTCCCCCGAGCCCGAGGCGAGGAGCCCGCCGGTCCGGGAGAAGGCCACCGACCGGACCCAGTCGCGGTGACCCGCCTTCTCGTCGAGGAGCGCGCCGGTCGCCAGGTCGTAGAGGCGGACGAACTCGTCCTCACCCGCTGCGGCCACGACCCGCGCAGCGGCGTCGATGGAGACCGTCCACAGCGGCGTTCCGCAGGTCGCCATCGAGTGGCTGAGGCTCAGTTCCTCGACGTTCCAGACCCGCACGTTCCCGTCCTCAGCTGCTGACAGCAGGTACCGGCCGTCCGGGGTGAAGCTGAGGCAACGGACCCGACGATCGTGACCGGCGAGGATTCCGAGAGCTCGTCCCGTGCGGGGGTTCCAGAGGCGGATCAGTCCGTCCTCGCCCGCCGAGGCCAGCAGCGCGCCGTCGTGGGTCAGGGCCGTGGCGAACACCCAGCCGGTGTGGGCGTGGAAGGCGTGGAGCAGGGTGCGCGAGGCGAGGTCCCAGACCCGGACTGCGCCGTCCTCGCCGCCGGAGGCGATGAGGCCCGCAGCGGTCGTGACCGAGACGACGGCGCCCACGTGGCCGTGCTCCACTGCGGCGGCCCGGGCCCACACTGCCTGGAAGCCGACTGCGTCGGCGGTCTCCGTGGTGCTGCCGGACGGCAGGTCGCCCGCCCGCACGAGGGCGAGGGTCAGCGTCGAGGCCATGTCCTGTGGCGTTCGAAGCCCGTGCAGCAGGTATCCGGCACCGGTCAGTGTGCCCGCCCGGTGCCAGTCCCGGTGCCGGGGATGGGAGTCGGCCCGGAAGGGTTCGACTGTCCCGAGGACTATGGCGTCGGCCGCCAGGGACTGGCTGCCGATGGTGGCTGCCTTGCGCGCCACGTACGAGGTGGACGACAGCAGGTCCACCAGCTCGTCATCGAGTCCGGCCTCGTGCAGGTGGTACGGCAGTTGCTGCCACATGTAGGGGTGGGACGCCGGCAGCTGCGACCAGTCCGCCGCACCGGCGCCGCGGTAGGAATCGATCAACGAGGCGTGCAGTGCTTCCCACTGATCGCCCACCATGTGCTTCAGGTAGGAGCGGAACACGTCGTGGAGGACCACCGCGTCCCGGTCGGCCAGGTACGCGCTGATCAGCGAGCGGTCGGCCAGGATCCGGCAGAACTGGCGGGCGGCGCTGGCCGACCAGCCGTGGGACGTGCCCCACCAGTGGGTGAGCACGCTCAGGGGCACCGGGAGCGTGGCGGGGAAGACTGCCAGGGAGAGGTAGCGCTCGCGGAGCGACGAGCCGCCGGTGATCCGTACGCCCTCGTCGAGACTGCGCAGACTTGCGGTGATGGCGTGGCCGATCGCGTTGGAACGCTGGTCCGCGTCCCAGACGTCGAACGCCTGTGGGCCGTGGGCGTGCAGTGCCTGCCTGGCCTCGGTGACGGCCCGTTCGGCCGAGGCTCCCGCGGCCAGGTCGGAGGAGACGTTGGAGCCGACCACGGTGGCCAGTAGCGGCCACCCGCCGCACAGGGCCGCCAGCCGGTCGGCGGCCGGCCGGGTCAGGCGGGAGACGGATCGGGTCAGCAGCTCGCTGATCTCCGGAGCCGACATCGGGCCGAGCCGCAGCACCTGCGCCGTCGACGGGCAGGTGCGGATGTTCCTCGTGGTCACGAGGCGGGTGCAGGACGGCGCGCCGAAGAGGAACGGGGCCAGGTCCGCCGCAGACCAGACGTTGTCGATGACGAGCAGCACCCGCCTGTCCTGCAGCACGCGAGCCAGGTGGAAGCCGGCCTGCTCGGGGTCGGTGAGTGCGGGGCGGGTTCCGTCGACGTGTACGCAGAGATCGGAGATCAGCTCCACGACGCGGGCGGCGGTGCAGCCTTCTCCCGTCTCCACCCAGAGGATCTCGGGGAACGTCTCCCGGACGCCGGGGTCCTCGCACACCTGAGTGACCAGGGTCGACTTGCCGAAGCCGCCGGGTCCGCACACCGCCAGTACGGGGCTCCTGCCGGATGCGTTCGCCTCGGCCAGCAGGGAGATGACGCTGTCGAAGTCTTCGGATCTGTGTACCAAGCCGGGCTCCGGAGGTGGTGCTAGGACGTAACTTCCCGCGGTGGTCGCTCGATGACGGGCGTGCCCGTCGAGGAGCTGTCGGAAGCGGTCCACAGCGTCGGGGTCCGCCCGGTCGAGGACTGTGTCGAGCAGTGCCTGCGAGTCGGTCACGGGGAACAGGTGCTCCCCGCCGGCCTCCCACTTGGACACCGTCCGATCGCTGACACCGAGGTGGGCTGCGAAGCCGCGGACGGTCATCCGTAATGCCTCGCGGAGAGCCTTGGCCTCACGACCTGACCAACGCTGCACCGTGCCCACTCGAACCCCCGCGATCGGTACTGACGACGCTAGCAGCCTATTCCGAGGTGTCCCGGGTCGTACGGGCAATGGTTCAGCACGGGTTCGGCACGAGTACCACAGCCGCGATGAATGGTGATCCTCTCGCACTGCGGTACCGCGGGGCTCGGTTCGGTGCCGGTTCCACGGCGGTGCGACGCGCGGACCTACGCCGGAGCGGGCTCCGGCAGGCAGGCTTTCAACAGCTGCTCAACCCCCGGGCTTCGGCCGGCAAAGACGTTGGAGAAGCCCCCACTTAGTAATTCGATCACCGGTCTCGGCCCATCGCCATCGCCGGTGACGGAAGGGAACTGATGGACAGCACCCTGGCCCTGCCGGAACACAGCCCGATCGTCACTGCGACGCCTGCCGGATGGCGGCCCACCGCCGTGATCCTGGACCTCTTCGGAACTCTGGTTCCGGCCCCGGACGATCGCGAGCGCAGCCATGCCGCGCGGAGGATCGCCGCCGAACTGCACGTGCCGGACCACATCGCCGACCAAGTGATCGGTGGCAGTTGGCAGACTCGGCACGACGGCACCCTGCGCACGCCCACCGAGATCGCCGCGCATCTCGCCGAACGGTGCGGAGCACCGGCTGAGTACGTCCCCCAGGTGGAGTCGGTACTCCGACAGCTGGCGCCCCGACGGTTGCGTGCCGAGCCGTCAGTGCTGGAGAGCCTCCTCACGCTGCGGCGGTCCGGCATCCGGCTGGCGCTGCTGAGCGACGCGGCCCCCGACATCGCCGAGGCGTGGCACCACTCTGAACTCTCCGAACAGTTCGACGTGGCGCTGTTCAGCTGCCGCGAGGGCGCGGTGAAGCCGACCCGGCGCCTGTACGCGCGGGTCGCCGAGCGCCTCGGGCACGCTGCGGATTCGGTGCTGTACTGCGGCGACGGTGGTGGCAACGAACTGCTCGGGGCCCTGCGCTGCGGAATGCGAACGGTGCGAGTGGAACGGCGGGGCGGCACGGACACGCTGGCCTTCGGCGACCAGGCACAGCCCTGGCCGGGCGTCACGCTCAAGTCCATCGAAGCCCTGCCGACCTGGTTGGGCGTCACGAACTTGGACTGGCAGGAAGCCCGGTGACCGGCGTTGGCACGCTCGTCTGGGAAGCCCAGCGCGGGGAGCCGGACGGTCCGCTACGCCTCGCGCCTGTGCGTCGCGCCGCACTGCCGGCAGACGCCGGGACGACGGACGTCCGGGTGCGCTTCTCGGCACTGTGCGGGAGCGACACCAGCAAGCTCTGCTCGGACTCCTGGGGCGGACCGATACCCGAAGGGTGGGTGCCCGGCCACGAGGTCGTCGGCATCGACGATGCCACCGGGAACTGGGTCGCGGTCAACCCGCTGGTCGGGTGCGATGCATGTGCCGAGTGCGTCCTGGGCCGCATCCACCTGTGCCCCGGCCTGCGGCGCATCGGCTGGGACCTGCCGGGCGGCCTGGCCGAGTCCGTTCGCGTTCCCGTGCGGAACGCCGTGCCGCTCCCTGCTGGAGCCCCTGATCCGGTGGTGTTCGTCCTCGCCGACCCGGTGGCGGTCGCCCTGCACGGCGTGCGGTGCGGCCTGCAAGCACCACCCTCCAATGGCACGAGCCGCCTCGGGGTCATCGGCGCCGGCACCCTGGGCATCTGCACCGCCGTCGTCGCGGCCCGAGCCGGATGGGACGTCCTCCTGACCACTCGCAGGCCGGACCACGAAGCGCGGCTCCGGACCCTGTTGGCGGGCACCTCCGTCACCGTCTGCCCGGCTCCAGGTCTCCCCGCGGGCGCGTGCGACGCGGTGATCGATGCGGCTTCTGGGCACTCGCCCGCGCCGCTGCTCCAGGCGCTCGAAGCGGTACGGGACGGCGGCACGGTCCTCGTCCAGAACGCCTACGCCCCGCAGGTGCAGCTGCCCACCCCGGTGCGCGAGGTGTTTCGACGCTCACTCACCGTCCGGGGCTCGTACTCCTACTGCCGCGCGAACGAGTGCGACGACTTCCGGGAAGCCCTCCACCTGCTCGACCAGGACGCGGGCAGCGCATGGGCCACGGCCCTCATCTCCACCCGCTACCCGCTCGCCTGGCTGCCCGACGCCCTGGACGCGCTCCGCCCCGACGCTGCGCACCGACCGCTGAAAGTACTGCTCACTTCCCGTAGCTGACTTCATCCCTAGGAGCTCCGCGATGCACTCGCCCCCCGTCCCGATCCCCGACCTCGTGCACCTGGTCAACTCACCCGACGACATCTCCCCGGCTGAGGTCCACAACGGTCTGCTGCACCTGCTCGGGCTGCCCGCCGGCCCGCCCCGTGACGTGATGCTCGGCAGCGTCCTGACCGCCCTGCTCCTGCGCGGACCGCGCCCTGCCGAGGTGGAAGCCGCGATCCGGGCCGCCCGCACGCTGGACCACAGCGCGTGGGAGCCCCTGATGCCGCCGTCGGGGATGCGGCTGGTCGGCTACACCGGCAGCGGGAAGAAGACGTACAAGACGATCAACATCAGCTCGGCTGCCGCGCTGGTCGCTGCGGCGGGCGGCGCGCACATCGCAAAGCTCGGTTCGCGCAGCGCCTCCTCCAAGACCGGTTCCCGGGACTTCATGGACGTGGTGGGTGCGCGGTGCGAGTCTCTTTCGCCGCAGGCCATGGTGGACATCGCGGGGGAGTGCGGCTTCGGGTTCTTCTCCATCGAGCACCGGGTGCCGGAGTTCGACCGGCGCTACGGCCGCCGTTTCCAGGCCGTGCACGCCCTGAGCCTGGGCTTCCCCGCCCTGCTGAGCCCGGTGGCCTGCCATGGCTTCGTCTACGGCCTGTCCCACCCGGCCGTCCAGGTGTCCGCGCGACTGCTGCACCGGCTCGGCCTCGGTGACGTCACCGTGGTCAACTCCTCCCCCGTGCCGGGCAGTCAGGTCGACGAGCTGATTCCCGGCGGTACCGTCCGCGTCTGCCGCCTGACCGCTGGCCAGGAAGACCTGGAGTTCGCTCGCGCCGTCGGCGAGGCCGGCGGTGTCGCGGGCCCGGTCGGTGGCCTCGGCTCCCTGGCACAGCGCGCCGATCCGCGCGCCAACGTCGCCGCCATCGTGCATCTCCTCGCGGGCCGCGCCCCGGCGGTGGCCCGGCGCACCGTCGCCCTGAACGCGGCTGTGCTGATGGTGACCGCCGGCGCCGTCCCCACCTTGCGGGCTGGGCTGGCCACCGCGCTCGCCGTCGTGGACGACGGCGCCGCCCTGGACACCCTGCGCCGTTTCGTGTTCCTCACGGGCGGTGCCCCACGCACGGTCGACGCCCTCTTACGACTGCCCGCGGACCACCGTCCGGCCTCCGACAGGGAGACGACCGCATGCTGACCCACGAAGAACTCGCCATCGTGCACCTGGTCCTCAACACCGACTGCAACGCCTGGGACCTGCCGAAGACGGCTGGCTCCCCGGGTGTGTGCCGCTTCTGCTACCGCGAGCGTAACCGGGTGCACACCGACGAGGCGACGGTCCGCCGCGTCATCGACCGCGTCCGTGCCGAGTCGGAGGCGCGGAGGATCGTCTTCACCGGCGGCGACCCCGTCATGCCGTACGACAACTACCTGGAGCCCGCGCTCCAGCACGCCCAGGCCGCCGGCTTCGAGACCAACCTGCACACCAACGGCCTGCTGCTCGCCGACCGCTACGCGGGCCTGCGCGACCACGTCACCCTCTACTCCTTGGCCGTGGACGGCCCTGACGAGCAGAGCGCCGACTGGTTCCGCGGCGACGGCTACTTCACCACCTTCCGGGCCAACACCGCCCTGCTCGCGGCTGACCGGCGGCGCCTCGCCTTCAACACCTTCACCACCGCTGCCTCGCTGGCCGCCCTCCCGAGCCTTGCTGAGACCATCACCGGACTGGCCGCCCGCACGCCGGTGGAGTACTGGCTGATCTCCCAGTACCGCCCGATCGGCCGCGCGAACTCCCGCAAGGCCGACCTCTACGCCTACGACCGTGAGGCGTTCACCCAGGCCGTCGCCCACGTCCGCAGCCTGCTGTCCGGCACCGGCATCCAGGTGTACGACCAGCCGACCCGCGCCGCCGAGGACCCCTACCCCTTCCGGGTCTGGGTCCTGGCCGACGGCACCGTCACCGCCGACCTCGGCAGCGTCGGCGCGCCGCGCAACACCGTCCTCGGCAACCTCCTCGCCGAGGGCTTCGAGCCCCTCGTCCGCCGGGCCTTCGCAGCGCGCTCCACCACCGACACCTCCACCACGACCTCCCCGGACAAGGAAGTGACCGCACCGTGAAGTTCGACTCCGCGTACTACGACGACGTCATCGCCCGCCACAACTACGAGCGCATCGCTCCCGAGAGCACCGCTGCCGCCAGCGACAGCGTCACCCCGAAGGCCGACGCCGAACCCGCCCTCGGCGCCATCGACTTCCCGCTCGCCGATCTGAGCCCGGACGACCTGCGCACCAAGTGGATGTGCCACACCGGAGCCAGGGCCTTCGCAACCGCGGTCGCCGACGGGAAGCCCGCCACGGTGACCACCGGCGTCGGCCTCGGCGGCCCGCCGCACGCCGGCACCGTCTTCCAACTCCTGCGCGCCGTCACGCTCCAGCAGCACGGACTGCACGTCCAGATCGTGCTCGGCGACCTCGACTCCTACAACGCCCGCCGCACCCCGCTGGCCGAAGTCCGCCGACTGGCCGACCAGTACGAGGAGTTCGTCCGCCGACTCGGCTTCGACGAGCAGCGCGGAGTCCTGCGTCGCCAGGAGGGCAACGCCGACGTCCTGGCCACGGCCTTCCTGCTCTCCCGCCACCTGGACGACGCCGACTTCACCTGGGCCGAGGAGGACCTCTCCGGCCTCTACCGCAACCACGGTGTCTTCGACCACCTCACCTACGGCATGAAGCAGGCCACCCTCCTCATGGCCGCCGACTTCGTCCACCTCCTCGCCCAGGACCGCCACGTCCTGGTCTCCCTCGGCGTCGACGAGCACAAGTACGTGGCACTCGCCCGGCGCGGAGCCGAACGCTGGGGTCTGCCCGCCGACCGCCTCTCCGGCATCTACACCAAGATGATCCCCGGCCTCGGCGGCCTGCCCAAGATGAGCAAGAGCATCCCCGGCTCCGGCATCACCGCCGCCATGCCGGCCGACGACATCCGCGCCCTGCTCGCAGCCGACACCGACTCCGGGCCAGACGACGACACCTCCGCTCTGCTCCAGATGTTCGCCTGCCTGCCCGAGACCGGCGGCCACGCCTACGACCTGGCCACCGAAGCCCGCCGCACCGGCGGCCACCGCTGGCGCGAGCTCCGCGAGGAGCTCACCGAGCGCCTGGTCGGCATCTTCTCCCTCTGGCCCCAGCTGTGACACGACCGAAGGAGCTCACTGTGTCGACGACTCCCGCGCTGCCCCCCGCGTCAGCCCCGGCGCCGTACCCCGTTCTCTCCCGTCAGCCCCTCGGCGACGCCACCACCCACCACATCCGGACCGGCTACCGCCACCGGACCACCGTGGAGTACTTCACCGACACCACCGACGACGACGTCACCTGGCAGCCCGACGTCTACCCGTACGCCGCCACCCTCGCTGAGCACTCCGGTCTCGACACCCTCATCGACCTCGGCTGTGGCCGCGCCGGCAAACTCGCCGCCCTGGCCTCCGAACGCCCCGATTGGACGTACATCGGCGTCGACTTCGGAGACAACCTCACCTGGTGCCGCGAGAACCACGCCTTCGGCGAGTGGATCGACGCCGACCTGGAGAAGGCCGAACACCTCCCACTCGCTCCCGATCTCCTGCGACGCTCCGTCGTCGTCTGCTCCGACGTCATCGAACACCTCCTCGACCCGCTCCCGCTCCTCGCGCTCACCCGCAACCTCCTGTCGGACGGCGCCTCCGTCGCCGTGTTCTCCACCCCTGCCCGCGAGTTCCGCAGCGGCTACGACGCCCCCGGGCCGCCCCGCAATCCCAGCCACGTCCGCGAGTGGGCCAGTGACGAGTTCCAGGCCCTCCTGCGCGCCCGCGGCTTCGAGATCCACTACGCCGGCGTCACCCGAAGCGACGACGCCTCCCACGGCCTGTCCACCCAGCTCGTCACCGTCGGCCTGCCCGAGGTCCGCCGATGACCGCCACCACCGCTTCCCCGGAGTCCGGCCTCCGCGTCGTCCACCTCCCCGCCCGCACTCCCTACGCCCGCAAGCTCCACGGCCCCGGCATCCGCGCCCTGAACACCGCCCCTGAGCCCACCGAGATCCGGCCCAGCCTCGTCGTCCCCGCGGACGTCACCGCTTCCTGGATCCTCGACCACACCCCGTTGGACTGGCTCGACGTCCTCCACCTCCACCACATCGACCTCGAAACCCCTGCCGTCCTGGAGCGCCTCCTCGACGCCTGCGCCACCGCCGGCGTCCGTGTGGTCTTCACCGCCCACGACACCCGCCCCATGTTCGGCGGCGACAGCGACGGAGCCGACGCCTTCATCACGCGCCTGCGCCTGCTCCTCGCCGCCGACGTCCCCTGGATCTGCCTCACCGAAGGCTCTCGCGCCGACCTCGCCGCCCTGCTGGGCACCGAGCCTCCCGCCACCGTCATCCCGCACGGCTACGTCGTACCGCCCGACACCCTCCGGCACCGCGAACGCCTCCCCGGCACCGGCGTCCGCACCCTCCTCTACGGGGCCACCCGCGCCAATCGCGACCAGATCTCACCCGTCGTCAACTGGTCACTCGCCACCAGCGACCCCGCCCACACCCTGCACCTCCTCCTGCGCGCCGCCAGCCCCGCCGACTTCACCCGCGCCACCCCCAACCCGCTCCCGGTGATCCTGGACACCGCCCGCCACGACCCCCGCATCCGGATCACGATGCGCCCGTACCCCACCGACGCCGACGTCCTCGACGCCGCGCTCGCCAGCGACCTGCTACTGCTCCCCTACCTCTGGGGCACCCACTCCGGCCAACTGGAACTCGCCTTCGACCTCGGCCTCACCCCGGTCTGCGCCCGCGTCGGTCACCTCCCCGAACAACACCGCCTCCACCAGCGGCACGGCCAGGCCGTCCCCGAACCCGAATGGTTCGACTGGACCACCGGCCACCCCAACCTCTTCGGCGAACGCTTCCTGACCGCCCTGGAATCCGCGACCGTCCGCACGGCCGCATCCCCGCGCCACCTCGACCAGGACTTCCTCGACTACCGCGCCCAGGAACACAAGAACGTCCTCGCCGCCCACCTCGCGCTCTACGAAGGCGGCCACCGATGACGAACGCCCCGTTGCCCCGGATCTCCTGCGTGATCCTCTGCCACAACTACGGCCGCTACCTCGACCGCGCCATCACCAGCTGCCTGGAGCAGGAGCCCGGCAACTACACCCTCCACGAGATCCTCGTCATCGACGACGGCTCCACCGACGACACCCCCGAGATCTGCCGCCGCCACCAGGACCACGTCCGCATCATGCGCCGCCCCCAGCGAGGGTTCGCCCAGACCCTCACCGACGCCGTGCTCCTCGCCGAGGGCGACTGGATCGCCCCACTCGACGCCGACGACTGGTTCCACCCCGCCAAACTCCGCACCTGCGCCGAGGCCATCACACCCGACCGCCTCCTGATCGACCACTGGGAGACCGTCGTCGGCGTCGACGGCCGCCCTCTGCTGCCCGAGCCCCACCCCGGCGGCAACACCAGCACCCTCCTCATCCGCCGCGACGCCGCTCGCAGCCTCCTCCCCGTGACGAACGAGATCCACTTCCACGCGCTGCGCGACGCCGGCCACGGGCACACCCTCACCGAGCCGCTGGTGAACTACCGGCTCCACCCGGCCAGCATGACCGACCGAACCCTCAACGGTTCCTCCCAGCACTACCGCGCTGATGTCTGCGTGGACCTCGCCGACCGCCTCATCGCCCTGACGGCCGCCCCGCCCGCCTGGGCCACCGCCGCCGCACTGCGCCGCATCTCCCACCGCTACCGCGCCCGCGCCGCCGGGCACCGCGTGGAAGCCCACCTTCAGCGGGGCCAACGCCTCCGCACCCTCCGCCCGCTCGTTGCGATGCTCCGCCACTCCCTCCGCGGCCGGGCACCGCTCTCGGCGTGGCTGCACAGTTTCCGGAGCGTCGCCCGTGACCGCCCGCTCGCCCCGCCGCCGCCGACCTCAACTGCCGCTCCGGGCCCGCCGGTTCTTCATGTCGCCACCGAAGCGCACGGTAACTAAATGAATGCGATTCCGGATACGCCGGTGCTAAAATCACGTGCTTCTCCCATGCCCGCTGGCCGCGCCAGCCAACAGATCCAGGAGCGTAACGACGCCATGAGCCGTCTCAGCGAGTCCGTAGTCCGTGCCATGGAGATCCTCAAGGGATCGGACCTGGCCGCGGACTATACGGTCGCCCGGCTCTTGGAAGAGACCTATCGCCGGCGCTCGCTGGACCTGTCCGACCTCTCGTCGGCCGAGCAGGCCGCACTGGTCGAAGGCCGCGCGATCAACGTCATCCCCTCTGCCTCCGGGCTCGCGGAGAAGATCGCCGCTGCCCAGCGGGAGGGGCGGTCGCTGGTGGTCAAGTACGGGATCGATCCGACGTCCCCGGACGTGCACCTGGGTCACTCGGTGCCGATCATCATCGCTTCGCGCTTCCAGCGGATGGGGCACCACGTCGTCTTCATCATCGGCGACGTCACGGCCAAGATCGGTGACCCGTCCGGCCGTTCCTCGGAGCGACCGCCGCTGACCGACGCCGACATCGCCCACAACCTCAGCGGCTACCAGCAGCAGGTCACGCCGTTCATCGACTTCACGCGTGCGGACCTGCGCTTCAACGGCGAGTGGCTGAACAAGGTCAGCCTGCCCGAGCTGGTGGGGATCCTGGCCCACGTCCCGGTCTCGATGACGCTCCAGCGTGACGACTTCCGCAGTCGTCTCGCCGCTGGTGACGGCCTGTCAGTAGCCGAGTTCGTGTACTCCGTCGTGATGGCGCTGGATTCCGTGGCCATCACCGCGGATGTCGAGCTCGGCGGCGTGGACCAGCTGCTGAACCTCCAGATGTGCCGCAAGGTCATGGAGATCCGGGACCAGACCCCCGAGGTCATCATCACCACCCCGCTCATCGAGGGCACCGACGGCACCGGCGCCAAGATGAGCAAGTCCAAGGGCAACTACGTCGGCCTCTCCTCCTCCCCGGACGAGATCTTCGGCCGTGTGATGTCCATCCCCGACCACCTCATCGAGCCCTACCTCAAGCAGCTCACCGAGTGGACCGACGAGGAGATCACGACCGTCACTGGCCGGGTAGCGGACGGCACCGCGCACCCCATGGCCGTCAAGCGCATCCTGGCCGGTGAGGTCACCGCAGCCCTCCACGGCCTGAAGGCGGCCAAGGCCGCCCGTGCCGAGTTCACCGCCCGCTTCTCCAAGCGGACCTTCGGCGAGGCCCAGAACCTCCCGGCCGTCTCCTTCCAGGAGCACGCCGAGACCCCGCTGGTCACCCTGCTGACTCAGGTCCTGGGCTTCGCCGCCAGCAACTCGGCCGCCCGCCGAGTCGCTGCTCAGAACGGCCTTCGCCTGATCGCCGAGGGCGTCGACGGCGAGCAGCACACCACCCAGCTCGACGAGGGCACCACCCAGCAGGCGCTGTCCGCGCTCGTCGGCGAAGCCGAACTCGCCGGCGAGGCGACCTTCTACCTCAAGGCAGGCCGGAAGATCGCCCGTATCGACGTCTGACCAGCGTGTGGGGTGGTGAGGCCAGT